>JADFPB010000139.1 GCA_022562515.1 Chloroflexota bacterium
GACCTTCTACGAGGCGTTCCACGGTCGGCGAGAACTGTGGAGCACGTTCCATATCTCTGCTTTCGACACGCCTAATTTCCAGGGAATAGACCCTGATTCGGAGGTAAGAGACAGGGAGTTCGCAGAGCTGGTGCTGCCCGGGCTCGTCACGCCCAAATGGGCCGCGGACGCGCTGATCAACTGGGGCGAAACGAGTCCGATGTACCAGGTCCGCGTGCTTGGTGAGTTTCCGTCCGAGGGGGAGGACACTCTGATCCCGTTGCGCCTGATAGAAGCCGCGGTCAACCGCGAGATAGAAGATCCGCCCCCGGAGCAGCCCTCGGAAAAGATCCCCGAGGACCGCCTGGAAGACCCTGAGAAAACTCCCGAGCCGGAACAGGTCCCGGTGGAGATCGGCGTGGACGTTGCCCGCTTCGGAAGCGACCGCACCGTTATCTGCGTCCGGAAAGGCCCCCGGGTGCTGTCGCTCTCCTCCTATCAGCGCCAGGACACGATGGCCACGGCTGGCGCGGTGGCCAGGGCGATCGCCGATCACGAGCCGGGTGTCGTGCGCATCGACGAGATCGGAATCGGCGCCGGGGTGGTAGATCGGCTGCGGGAACAGGGGTTCAAGAACGTTGAAGGGGCAAACGTTGCGGTCAGGGCGTCCAACCGGGAGCAGTTCCTGAACGCGCGCGCCGAGATCTTCGACGGCCTGCGCGTTCGTTTCGAGTCCGGCCGCATATCGATACCCGAAGACCGCGAGTTGATCGGCCAACTGGCCGCGCTTCGGTATTCGTTCACGAGCAGCGGCCAGATGAAACTTGAGGGAAAAGACGAGCTGCGGCGGCGTGGGCTGCCAAGTCCGGATCGCGCAGACGCGCTTGCCCTCGCATTCGCGTCAAGCCTGTCCGACCAAAATTCATATCGGATGTTTACCTAACAAGGGAGCCGTAATTGGGAATACTGAACAACATCGCAGAAGGCCTGGCTCGCAGGGCCGCGCGCTTAAACCGGGTCGGGAAAATCCCCGTGCGCCGCTCGAACCGGGCCGCACGGGTACTGGTTGACGCCTTCGACGTCATGTTCGGCCGGGGCACCGATACGGCCGATCCGCAATCGTTCCGGTACGGCTCGTACTATTCGAGTTCGGCGGCGATACACGCTGCTGTGCGAATTCGCGCGGCCGCCGTCAGCGCCGTCCCGCTACGGGTCGAGGAGAGGACGGACGGGGTGTGGCGTCCAGCGTCCGAGACGCATCCGCTCGCCGCGCTCCTGCGCTCGCCGAATCCATTCTGGACCCAGGCGGAACTGTTGGGGGCGACCGAGACCTACCTGTTGCTGTGGGGCGCGGCATTCTGGGGCATCGAGCGGAACGAGTCGGGCGCGATTGGGGAAGTCTGGCCGCTGCGACCCGACAGAATGAAGGTCCTTCCGGACGAGCGCGAGTACGTTCGGGGTTTCGTCTACGAAAACATGGTTGCGCTGGGAGATTCGACGATAGCCTATCTGCCTGACGAGATAGCCTGGTTCCGGCATTTCAATCCAATGGACGAGTTTACCGGCACTTCCTCCGTCGCTCCGGTGCTGACCACGATAGAGATGGCCGCCGAAGCGGCATCGTTCAACAGGAACTTCTTCGCGAACTCCGCCACCCCGGGCGACATCGCCGTAACGACCGACCAGACGCCGACGCAGGAAGAAGCCGAGGAGTTCCTGACGCGCTGGGAAGCGAGGTTCCGGGGCACCCGCCGATCGCATCGCCCGATACTGCTCAGCCGCGGCATGGACCTGAAGCGGATGGGTCTCTCGCATCGCGACATGGAGTTCATCGCGGGTCTGAAGTGGTCTGTTGAGGAGGTATCCAGGGTTTTCGGCGTGCCAAAGGCTTTCCTCGCGGACCTGACCGAGGCGACTCTTGCCAACATCAACGCGGAAGAACGGTTCTTCTGGCGCAACACGATTCTCCCGGAACTCCGGCTCATATCGGATGAGTTGAACAGGTCGCTAACGCCGCGCTTCGGCTCGCGCGATCAGTTGCGAATCGTCTTTGATATCAGCGCCATCGACGCTCTCAGAGAATCGGAGAACGACCGCGTGGAGAGACTGGTGTCTCTGGTAGGCGCCGGCGTGATGACCGTAAACGAAGCGCGCGCACGCGAGCAGCTCGAGCCGGTGGCATGGGGCGACGGGCCGGGGAATGGTTCACCGTAGTCCAACGGCCGCGACTCGGGCGTATCAGGAGGTTGTGTCAGGCAGACGGGTTGCGGTGTGCGACAATCCCGGCATGTTGATTACCGACGCGGGCGAACTTGCCCGCCATTGCGACCGCCTGGCTTCCGAGCCGTACATAGCGGTCGATACCGAATTCATGAGAGAGCGCACCTATCGGGCCGAGCTATGTCTTATACAGGTCTGCGGCCCCGATCGCGGTGCTTTCGCGGTCGATCCGATGGCACAGGACATGGATCTATCGCCACTGCTCCATCTACTGGCGGATGAGGCCATTCTCAAAGTCTTCCACGCCGCCCGCCAGGACGTTGAGATCTTCTTCCAACTGACCGGCAACATACCCCGGCCGCTTTACGATACCCAGATTGCCGCGATGGTGTGCGGATTCGGGGAACAGGTCGGATTCGGCACTCTGGCCGCCACGCTGGCGCACGCGCCAGTCGATAAATCGTCGCAGTACAGTGACTGGTCGCTGCGGCCGCTGAGCGATCGTCAGTTGAAGTACGCGCTGGACGACGTGATTCATCTCTGCACCATCTACGAAGAAATCTCCGCGAGGCTGAAGAAGAGCGGTCGGGATCCGTGGCTTACGGAGGAGATGTCGATCCTGACCGAGAAATCAACGTACGATCAGGATCCATACGACGCCTGGCAGCGGGTAAAGCATCGGCGGGCACGTCCGCGTGCGCTTGCGATACTGCGGGAGTTGGCAGCGTGGCGAGAAAAGCGCGCCTCAAGGACCAATGTGCCGCGTGGCCGCGTAGTCCGTGATGAGGCGCTGGCGGAGATCGCCTCCAGCGCCCCGAGATCCAAAAAAGAGCTCACCCGGATTCGCGGGCTGGGGGCTGGCGCCGTCAATGGCACGATAGGCGATGAAATCTTGATAGCCGTTAACAGAGGTCTCGATGTTCCGGAGAGCGACTGGCCAAGTCCGTCCCGGAGAATCGACCTGCCGGAGGGGAGCGGAGAGCTCATCGCTCTTCTTCAGGCGTTGCTCAAGTTGCGCTGCGAGGAGAAGGGCGTGGCCCCCCGGATGGTGGCGACGCGCGACGACCTGGAAAAGATCCTTGCTGACCCGGACGCGTCGGTGAGAGCGCTTTCCGGCTGGCGCCGTGAACTCTTCGGAGAGGATGCTCTCGCGCTCCTCCGGGGTGAGATAGGGTTGACCGGCGCACAGGGCGGACTCAGGCTGCTGCGGCTCAACGAGTCCTGATTCCTCCCCGGCTCGCCAATTTTCAGGCGAATTCCAGGCAAAATCAAAAATTCTTCGGGGAGGTCCGATCTGGAACCCTTGTGGCCTGTCTAAAGTGGATACCATGTCCCCGGCCCAGCAATCCTCGGCAACATGAAGACGCGGCAGCTCTGGCACAACAACGCCGAGGGCATCGTCACGGACGGCGCGATGCGGGACCTGGAGATGGTCGCCGGCTACGGCCTCGCCATCTTCGCCCGGCAACGTTCACCGGCGGGCAACCTGCCGTACGTCGAGGCGTACGAGGAGAATGAGCCGGTCAACTGCGGTGGTGTGCTCGTCGTGCCCGGCGAAGTCATCGTTGCCGACGATGACGGCGTCGTCGTAGTCCCTGCCCAGCACGCCGAAGAGGTCGTCGACTGGATTGAAGAGCAGGAAAAGGCCGAGGAGTTCGTCATTGGCCTCATAGACGACGAGCGGGTGCCGCCGGGAAAGTACTACCCGATCACTGAAGAGACGAAAGAGCGATTTCGGCGCTGGAAGGCCGAACGGGAAGGCGCAGAATAGAGGAGGACGGCGAGTGAAGGTAGTGATCACAGGCGGATCAGGGCGGGCGGGCCAGTACATCATTCCTGAGCTGGTCGCTCACGGCTATGACGTGGTCAACGCAGACCTGAGGCCGGGGCCGGACCAGGGCGCGCGCTGGTACAAGACCGAGACAACCGACCTGGGTGCAGTCGTTGCCGCCACCAAAGGCGCCGACGCGATCATCCACATGGCCGCCATTCCCGCGCCGGTCAACTTCGCCGAGCACGAGGTGTTCCGGGTAAACATGATGTCCAACTGGAACGTGCTCGAAGCCGCGGAGATCCACGGCATCGACAAGATAGTCATGGCCTCTTCCATCAACGCCGTCGGAGCCGGATTCTCGCCCGCGCCCGTCCCCGATCCGCTCTACCTGCCGATCGATGAGGAGCATCCGACCAGGGCGTCCGACGGCTATGCCCAGAGCAAGTGGCTGGGGGAGGGGATGGCCGATGCATTCTGCCGCCGGCGCGAGCTCCAGATCGCCAGCATGAGATTCCACTGGCTCGCCGACCGGAAAGACCGGGAGGAGCGCCAGAAGGACCCGGTAACGGACCCCACCGGCCGGAACGCCCTCGGCTTCTGGGGCTGGACCGATCGCACCCACGCCGCGGAGGCGTGCCGGCTGGCAATTGAGAAGGACTGGTCCGGCCACGAGGTATTTTTCATCAACGCCGACGATACGTCGCTGGCGATCTCCACCGAGGACGCCATCAACCGGGTATACCCGAATACGCCCATCCGCGCGCCGCTCGAGGGTTTCGCAAGCGCGATCGACAACTCGAAGGCCAAGAAGATGCTCGACTGGTCGCACCCCACCCGCTGGGAGCGGTAGAGGCGCGGATGCAAATCACCCTGTCGTGACACTCATGCCTGCGCACTCGTTCTCTTTTCTATAACCCTCACGTCGCCACAATGCGGCATCGAGGCTCCTCAGGGTGACATTAACCTCAATGCCACACTCCAGTTGACGGATTTGTGATACCGGGTTACATTACCTGTATAGAACAAATGTTCTAGTAAGTCGGCAGGGCAGATGCCTCGTCGACACGCTCGGAAGCCCCGGAGACAGCAACACCTTCAGACCCGGGAGGACGCCAGAATGCGCATCGCGCTCTCTGGCGAACCCGGGTCTTTTTTGTGTCTGCGGCCACCCGATCGCATCGGGACGGCGAAGAAAGGGGCGGCTATTGCAAATGAACCACGAAAACTCGGCTGTCGTGACCCGGATCCTCGAACGCGACGCGGAGTTCGGGACAGGTGCGGCACGCGGCGATCTCATCACCAAGTGGCTGCCAGCGACGGCGCGGCGCGGAGACAATCTAATCGGCGCTGCCGCGGATGGCTCTGAGAGCCGAACCGGAGAGGCCGAGACAGTACTCGTAGTCGCGTCGCTTGAAGAAGAGGACCGCGCGGGGGACGTCGTTCTGGCGTCGGGCTGGGAGCTCGGCGCATTCGAGGCGAACCCGGTGGTTCTCTGGGCGCACGACTACGGGCGCCCGGCAATCGGCAAGGCGGTTCGCATCTGGGTCGAGGGAAACTCCCTGCTGGCGCAGATCCGGTTCGCCTCCACGCCTTTCGCTCGGGAAGTGAGAGCTCTCTATCTGGAGGGATTCATGCGGGGGATCTCGGTCGGTTTTCGGGCTCTCGAGACGGAGCGCCGTGACAGCAGCACGGGCGGCTCGGGCATCCTGTTCAAGCGGCAGGAACTGCTGGAGATATCGGCCGCGCCGGTGCCCCTGAACCCCGCAGCGCTTGCCCGCCGGGACAGTCCCCGCAGCGGAGATGCGCCAGAGCCAGGGCAGGAAGCCTCACTCTCAGATGTGCGCGATCTCTGGTCAGAGGTCGCGGGTGTCGTGGCCTGAGCCACGGCCCGTGACCCATGGGGCACACACAGACCGTTTGCCGCCGAATCACCGCCGCGGACGGAGCGAATACGACAGCGACTATTTCTATCGCGTCCGGGCCAACGTGGCCGGACGACCAATCGACAGGGAGCAAGGATGACAACTCAAGAACTGGAAGCGGTCAAGAAGGAGATCAGCGAGGTCTCCGCGTTCGTCAAGGAGCGGGTGCAGCCCCTCCGCGAAGAGCGAGACCGGCTGGAGAAATCGATTACCGAACTCACCGCAACTGAGCGGGAGATTCGCCGCCGTGCGTTGCTTGGCAACGGTTCCGAGCAGCGCCGGCGCGTCGAGTCCGGGCCTTATGCCGGCAGCGACGCGCTGGACCTGGCAATTGCCAGGAGTCTGTACGCCTCGGCCCGAACCAGTGGCAAGGGCGGCGGACTGGACGAGTGGGAGCGCCACCTCAAGGCGGCGATGGACTCCGTTACCGCGGGGAGCGGCGATGAACTGGTGGCCAGGGCGCAGGCGAACCTGCTCTGGCAGGATGTGAACCTGGAGACGCTGGTGGCGTCGCTTTTCAGCCGCATCAACATGCCGTCCAACCCGTTCGATATCCCGCTCCAACTCAGCGACGTGAACTGGTATCCGGGATCCGAGAACGTCTCGGCCAAGTCGACCGCGCTTGCGACGACCAATCAAACCCTGACGGCGCGCGAGCTCGTGGCGGAGGTTCCGTGGTCGTTGTCACTGGACGAGGATGCCGTCATCGCGATGCTGCCAGAGGTCCGCCGGACCCTCGTCCGCAACGCCTCGGAAGTTATCGACGACGTAATTCTGAACGGCGACACGACGACCGTCAACGGCATTAACTCAGACGGAGCGACGATCTCCACGACGGACGCGGGCAAGGCCCAGTGGCTGCTCGGCTTCGACGGCCTGCTGCACCTTCCGCTGGTCGACAACACCTCGCAGGCGAACAACCTGAACGGTGCGATCACCGCGGGCGCATACAACCAGGCCCTGCGCTTGCTCGGCAAGTACGGCGTCCGGAACCACGAGGCCGTCTTCATCACGGACGTAAACACGTTCCTTGCCAGTCTCGCCATGGACGAAGTAGAGACGGTGGACAAGCTTGGCC
This sequence comes from Chloroflexota bacterium, assembly GCA_022562515.1. Classification (GTDB taxonomy): domain Bacteria; phylum Chloroflexota; class Dehalococcoidia; order Lucifugimonadales; family Lucifugimonadaceae; genus UBA1151. Next base: position 6,974 of record JADFPB010000139.1, read on the forward strand.
CGGCGGCGTCTGTCCTCACGGGACAGCTCGGCGTCGTCTACGGCCATCCGCTGATCGTCTCCGAGCAGATGCGGCTGGCAGACACCGACGGGAAGGTGACGGACGCCGGCAACGGCACGGACACCGGACGCGTGCTGGCTGTCAACCGGTCCCAGTGGCGGGTCGGTTTCAGGCGTGAGATCTCCATTGAGACCGAGCGCAACATCCAGAAGCGCCAGAACCTGATGGTCGTATCGATGCGCATCGCCTTCGACGAGCGGACGGGGAGCCGGTCTGCGGCCACCCACACAGCGCTCCAGTACAACATCACCGGAGTCGCCTAGGCGGACACCAAGACGGTTTTCTGATGCGGTGGCAAGGGGTGGCAGGGGCGGCACGCCACCGCAATCTCAAAAACGACTCATCGAGACCGATCAACCGGATTAAAAGGACAAAGCATGCCAGACAACATAACGACGAGCGACCCGGTAGCCGAGGTGGCTGAGCGGGCGCTCAAGAAAACCAGCGTCATCACACTCGATGGCTGGAGCGATACGGACGAGCGCTACCTCTTCGTGGCGCCGTACGACTGCACCATCGACCAGGTGTGGCTGGTCTCCGACACCACGCACGCGGCGCACGACACCAACTACTACTCGTTCCAGGTGCAGAACCTGACGGCGGCAGCGGCGCTGCTCTCTTCGGCGCAGACCACCCGGATAACGGGTGGGACGGCGATCACGGCTGACACACCGTATGCACTCAGCCCGGACCAGAACGCGACCATTTCGGATGGCGATGTTCTGGAGCTGCAGATCACGGGCGCAGGTACCCCGGTGACGCTCGCCACGGCGGAGATCGTGGGGGTCGTGGAGTACACCT
>JADFPB010000140.1 GCA_022562515.1 Chloroflexota bacterium
GTGACACACACCGCATGGATTGGAGCGGCAGGCGTCGCGATCTTCCTCGTGCTGGCGGCAATAACCGCCACCGGCCTCGCACGCCCGATCCGGACCCTTGAAAACGCCGCCACCCGCTTCGGCAGGGGCGACCGTGCAGTCCGCGTCACCGAGGACTACGGTGGCGAAATCGGCCGCCTTGCCCACGAGTTCAACACGATGGCCGATTCTCTCATTCAACGGGAAAACGAGATCAACCAGCGTTCGTTGCAACTGGAAGCTGCCAACAAAGAACTTGCGGCGTTTTCCTACTCGGTATCGCACGACCTGCGCAGCCCACTGAGGACTATCGACGGCTTCACCCGAATCCTGGAACAGGACTACGCGTCCGAACTTTCGGACGAGGCCAGGCGTTACCTGCACCTGGTAAGGGGCGGCGCGCAGCAGATGGGAACCCTGATCGATGATCTGCTCGAGTTCTCCCGCCTGGGACAGCGGCCCATCAAGAAGCAAAAAGTCGATCCGGCTACGGTTGTGCGCCAGGCGCTGTCCGACCTGCGCGCAGAGCAGGAAAACCGCTCCGTCGAGATCGCCATCGGGCCGTTGCCTGAATGCGACGCCGACCCGGCCATGCTCAGACAGGTATACGCGAACCTGCTCAGCAACTCCCTCAAGTTCTCCCGGACCCGCAACCCGGCAGTGATCGAGATCGGCGCAATATCCGAAAACGGGTCCACCGTTTATTTCGTCCGCGACAACGGTGTCGGTTTTGACATTAAGTACGCCGAGAAACTGTTCGGCGTATTCCAGCGACTGCACCGTGCAGAAGAGTTCGAAGGCACCGGCGTGGGCACGGCGATCGCACAGCGCATCGTCCATCGCCACGGCGGAGCAATCTGGGCCGAAGCCCAGGTAGATAGAGGAGCAACCTTTTTCTTCACCCTTTCTCCAGGAGTGACCAATGGTTCGTAAAGCCATCGAGATTCTGCTCGTTGAAGACAACCCCAATGACGTGGAGTTGACGCTTCACGCGCTCCGTTCCAACAACATCGCCAACGAGGTTCACGTCGCTCGTGACGGAGAGGAGGCTCTGGAGATGATCTTCGGCAGCGGCAGGTGGGCGGATCATCCAGAGCGTCCCGCCATCGTTCTTCTCGATCTGAAGCTTCCCAAAGTCGACGGGCTGGAAGTGTTGCGCAAGCTCAAAACCGACCCGAGGACGCAGGCCATGCCAGTCGTGGTGCTCACCTCGTCGCGCGAAGAGCCGGACATCGCGGCCGCGTACCAGCTCGGCGCCAATAGCTACATCGTCAAACCGGTGGACTTCGATCAGTTCCTTGATTGCGTTCGGCAGCTCGGCCTCTACTGGCTGCTTCTGAACGAGCACCCACCGGAAAACGCCCTGGAGCACGGGGAGGGACAAATATGACCGCCACGCTGGATGTCCTCATACTCGACGACCAGCCGCTGGATGCCGAGCTCATGGCCGCGGAACTTCGCCGGGCCGGGTTCGACCTGGCGTGGGAGCGCGTGGACACTGAAGATGAGTACCTTGCCGGTCTCAATCACGAAGTCGACGTAATCCTCGCCGACTACTCCATGCCGGGTTTCGGCGCCATGCGGGCCCTGCAACTGCTGCACGAGCGGGAGCTGGACATTCCGTTCATCGTCGTCACGGGCGCTCTTTCGGACGATATCGCCGTCGAGACGGTTGATGCGGGAGCTGATGACTATTTGCTGAAGGACCGCCTCGCCCGCCTTGGCCCCACCGTGGAACGGGTTCTGCAGGAGAAAAAGGCCAGGGAAGAAAAGAGGGCGGCTGAAACCGCTCTCCTGGTCAGCGAGACCAGGGCGAGAGAGCTTGCGGAGCTCAGCCGGGTCATATCCTCTTCCGACGATATCGCGGACGTATTTTCCCTCTTCGCGAGCCACGTCAAAAAGCTCATCCCGTTCGATCGCATCGCGATCTCGGCAGTCGACCGAAAGCGGGAAGTGCTGATCAACAGGTTCGCTCATGGGATTGATATCGCCGGAACTAAACCCGGGTATGAGATCCCGCTTGATGAATTCGCGTTTCGGGGGGCTTTCGAGCGAGGCGAGAGCCGTGTGTTGTCGGAGAGGGACATGATTACCGTCGCCGACCGCTACCAGCACGCTGCCTTCGGCCTCGAAGCCGGGCTGAAAAGCACGATTTTCGTCCCGATGAGGAGTGGGGATCAGACATTCGGCATGTTGGCCCTGCGGTCAATCGCTGACCATGCGTACAGCAACCAGGACCTGGTCCTTGCGGAACACATCGCCGCGCAGATAGCCGGCGTGGTTGCCAACGACCAGTTGCGCAGAGCCGCGGAAGAAGAGGCGCGGCAGCATGCCGTTCTCGCGGAAATAGGCCGGATTGTCAGTTCTGAATCGAGTGTGGACAAGGTCTACCCGAAATTCGCGGAGGCGTTGCGCACCCTGATTCGAGCGGATCGGATCGTGGTCCAACTCCTCGGTGACGATCGGAAGACGGCGACGAATGCTTACGTCGATGGCGTCCCCGGCCGACACATCCCGGTCGGAGCAACCTTTTCTATTAAGGACACGACGGCAGGAGAAGTAGTAATCACGCGCTCGAGCGTTGTGCTGAGCAGCAGCAATATGGCCGAAATGATTGAGCGATTCCCCCATCTGAAAGACGCCATCGACGTGGGGCTGGTATCTGGAATCTCATCGCCGATGATCTCTGAGGACGAAGTGATTGCCGTGCTCCATGTCGGCACCACAGAGGATGACGTGTACGGTCCTCGGGAAATCGAGCTGGTTGAGGAAGTGGCCGCGCAGATCGCCGGCGCAGTCGCCAACGCACAGCTGCATTCCGCCACACGTCGGGAAGCTGATGAACGTTCCGTACTTGCTGAAATAAGCAGGCTTATCAGCTCCGCCCGGGACATCAATGATGTGTACGAGCGGTTCGCTGAATGCGTGGGTCGGGTGATTCCGGCTGATCGGCTGGTCATATCCCTCGCCACACCCGACGATCCATCTGTATGGAGCGATGCATACGTTTCAGGGCGAGATCTGCCCGGATTTCGCGCGGGTGCGCATTATGCGCGGGAAGCCAGCGCCGCACCTTTATTTGACACCCATCGCACGCCGGCTGTCTTCGATCAAGTAACCCTTGCCGAAATGCCGGTCTGGGAGAAGAACGACCAAACCGCCCGTTCTGTCGGCCTGCATTCGATGATGATCGCACCGTTGATCTGGGACGATCAGGTCATCGGCTCGATCAACTTCCGAAGCGCGCTGCCCGACGCCTATGCGTCCGACGAGTTGGCCATCGCCGGTCGCGTTGCCGATCAGATCGCCGGGGCGATCGCGAACACACTGGCGCGGCAGAAAATCGAGCTGGCACACGAACAGCTCGAGACGAGCGAGGAAAACTACCGCGACCTCGTGGAGTCGTCACATGATCTGATCTGGCGCTGTGATGCGGAGGGCCGCTTCACGTACTTGAACCCGGCGTGGGAGCGGACCCACGGCTACACGGTCGATGAGATGCTGGGCCGGCCATTTACCGACTTCCAAACATCGGAAATCGCCGACCGTGACATGAGCGAATTCGGCCGCCATCTCGCCGGTGGCTCGGTTATCGAATACGAGACATGCCACATCGCGAAGTCTGGAGAGGAGATCACGCTCCTATTCAACGCCTTCCCCGTAACAAACGCTGACGGCGAGATCATCGGCACGAGAGGCACAGCACGCGACATTACCGGCGAGCGCAAATTGCAGGCGGGACTTCGAGTCCGCGCCGCGGTCGTTGAGGCGACCGGTGACGCCATGATCGTTGAGGACACTGACGGCGTCATCACGCTGGCCAATGCCGCAGCGGAGGACATGTTTGGACGCGGTCGAGACGAACTGATCGGCTCGCACATCTCGACCCTAATGCCGATGGAATATCGCGCCGGCCACTCCGCCGCCCTGGGGAGGAATGATGAGAGGAGCGCATCTCAGATTCTCGGAACGCTGCTTGAGTCGGAAGGCCTGCGGGCGGACGGGACGCGCTTCCCCATCGAGCTCCGGCTGTCCCCGATTGCCGGTGACGACTCGGCCGCATATGTGGCCACGATTCGCGACATCACCGAGCGGAAGAGTCTTGAGGCCACGGTGCACGCACGAACCGAGGCCCTCGCCGAGAGCGACAGACGGTATCGAGACCTCTACGACAACGCTCCGGACATGTACGTCAGCGTAGATGCCGCCACAGGAAAAATTGTCGAGTGCAACAAGACGGCTCTCATCGTCTTTGGATACCGGAGAGATGAGTTGATCGGAAAGCCGATGGTCGATTTACACCACCCGGACAGTCTGGCGGACGCGAGCGATCTGTTCCGTCAATTCCGGGAGACCGGAGTGATTTCCGACGTGGAACTCAAATATCAACGCAAGGACGGAACCATGTTCTACGCCAGCCTGAGCGTCTCTGCCGTACGGGACGCTGAAGGCAATATCCTGCGAAGCCGAAGCACCTTGCGCGACGTCACGGAGCGCAAAAAGGCTGAAGAAGAGTTGCGCATCCGCGTCGCGGCGCTGGACGCGGCCGCCGAGATGGTGGTGATTACCGATTCCCAGGGGACCATCGAGTACGTCAACAGGGCATTCACCAGGGAGACCGGCTACGAGCCAGACGAAGTGGTCGGCGGTACCCCGCGGGTTCTGAAGTCAGGCCGGCAGGACCCGGATTTTTATCGTGACCTCTGGAACACGATCAAAGCCGGGAGGGTATGGAGCGGCACGCTCATCAACCGCCGGAAGGACGGCTCAGAGTACCCGGAAGAGATGACCGTCACGCCGGTGATCGGCGATGACGGCGAGGTGGTCCGAATCATCGCCATCAAACGGGATATTTCCGAAAGGCTTCGAGCCGCGGCTGAACGGGAAACCGCGCGCGACCTGGAAGCCGAGAACCATGAATTGCAGCGGGTCAACGAGGCCCGAAGCCAATTCCTATCAACGGTTTCGCACGAGTTGCGCACGCCACTCACAGCAATGTTGGCATTTTCAGAGATTCTCCGGCGCAACCGCCAGGACAATCTGACGGCTCAGCAACTCCAACAACTGGGACACATAAGCAAGGGAGGCCGCCGCCTCAACGAATTGATTGAGGATCTGCTTGATGTTTCACGTTCTGACGCCGGCCGATTCAAGCTGGAGTTGGCGCCATTCGATATCCGAGAGTTGATCGAAGAGATCGCGCGCTCATGCAGATCTATTTTTGAGGAGCGGGGACAGAGCCTGAAGGTTGTCAATCTACCTGAGTCAACCTGGATCGATGGCGACCGAGGCCGCGTCATGCAGGTATTCAACAACCTCCTCACCAACGCAGCGAAGTATTCGCCGGACGGAACGCCCGTGGAAATGGTCGCGACGGCCGAGGAAGATGTGGTGCAGGTGACAGTTCGCGATCAAGGCATCGGCATTTCTCAAGAGGATCAGGAGAAGTTATTTGTCCCGTTCTTCCGAGCGGAGAATAAAGAGACGCGAAGTGAGTCCGGAACGGGCCTGGGACTGGTCATCGTGAAGACGATTGTGGAGTCGCACGGTGGCCGCATCGAGCTTGAGAGCCAGCGAGGCGTGGGCACAACCGTGCGAACCTGGCTGCCCGGTATTCTCCACGAGCCGCCGGAAGATCTGCCGGATGTCAACGCGCGTCCGGTGATTTCCGGGTCGCGACTCGATGAACTCGCTGATTAGTCATGGCGCTCTGCGGCAACGTGAAGCCAAACTCGCCGTGGCGGCCGGATGAGCGCGGAAATCTAGCCCTCCCCGCGGTGCGGAAATGATGCTGAACCACTGCCAGAAAGCCGGGGCCGCATACTCCGTGCCGATGTGTCCCAACGCGCAACCGGTCCGTCCGATGGAAAGCCGCCGCTCACTTTCTTGCTTTAGTCTGATCGCCGGGATGAATTCGCGGCAGTCACAAATTCATCTTCGCTTAACGACGATGGTCACTCGTTGCGCCATTTCGGGCGCTATCCCGCTTGTGCCATTCGGCGCGGCCCCTCTACGAGTCGGGCCGTAGTGCCTGAACAACGATGGCAACAGCATTCCTTTATGATCTTGATTCGCGTCCGGTAGCGAGTCACATCCAGCAGGTTGGTGAACTATGGCAAGCGACTCCAGCCAGGCCTCAGGGCTCAGAGCGATACATGCCAGCCACGGCGGCTCTGATGACGCCCCTTCGCGTCCTGCGTCACCTCAGACGTCGGGAACATCCACCTTGTGTCAAGGTTCCCCGACCCCTGCTTCCTCGTCGAGCCTGGGACCGGCAGAGTGCTTGACTTCAACGCGCTGGCGCTCGAGCTCCTCGGCTACGAGCCCGAGGGTTTGTTGGCAAAAACCATCTTCGATTTGAAGTTCGGTCTGAGCCGCGAAGAATTCAGGTCATACGTCGATCAGATTGGGGATCGCCTGTTCATCGCGTTGCCGGTGTCTCAACTTCTGCGACGTGATGGCTCAAGCGTATCCGTCGAACTCAACTTGGGCCTGACCACAGTGGGCGGAATCAGAGCACTTCTCATCGTCGCAAGAGACATCACAGAGCGGGCTGCGCTGTTCAGACGAACGGGACCACCTCAGTTGTCGATGATGCTACCGGCGCGATCGATTCCGCTCACGGTCTACCCGCGATGAAAGAGCGGGCCCGGGAGAGTGGCGCAACGCTGGAGATTCGGTCGATACCAGGCGCCGGCACTTCTGTAACCATGAAAGTCCCGTCCCAGAGATAGGCCGGTTGATCGCGTGAGCCGACGAAATAGCGATTCAGGGAAGCATTTTGCCTGTCGACGCATGGGCAGACTGGCAAACGACAAGATCACAGAAAATTGGTGCACGGGAACTCTGATGTAATATCAGGCGCTCCGATCGTTTCTTATGTCTGCAAAACGCTCGAGGGCTGAGAATCGTGTCCGAACCGATTACAGTTCTGATCGCGGATGATCACGCGATTATCCGGGAAGCACTTGAGACGGCCATTTCGCGCGCATCCGACATGACGCTGGTTGGGCAAGCGGAAACTGGATTAGAAGCGGTAGCGCTAAATACGCGTCTGAAGCCCGACGTTATCTTGCTTGATCTCAGGATGCCCGAGATGGACGGCTTGCAAGCCCTCCGGGCGATCAAGAAAGATCGACCCGAGGCGCGGGTGGTCGTCCTCACGAGTTTTGACACAGAAGATGACATTATCGCGGCGCTAAAAGCAGGGGCGAGCGGCTACATCCTCAAGGGCACCCGGAGCCAAACTGTGCTCGCGGCAATAAGAGGGGCCCACGCAGGCGTCTCCCTGCTGGATCCGGCCGTCACATCTCGACTCGTCGCAGGTGTTACAGCCCTGAAGGCCAAAAGCGCGGAGTCCGGTCTCGTCACAGATCGGGAGTTGAAGGTGCTCGGGCTGCTGGCGAAGGGCCACTCAAACCGTCGCGTTGGTGAGGAATTGCACATCTCCACGGGGACAGTAAAGAGCCATCTCAGCCACATTTTCAGAAAGCTGGACGTGGCCGATCGCACCGAAGCGGTGGTCAAAGCAGCGCAGCTGGGTCTCATCGAGATCTAATCGAGAGGCGGATTGCCATGGGCGCAATCGCTGCAAGGCGTGCAGACTTTCCCGAGTGGCATAGGCCATCTGTCACAGAAAAGATTGGCCTGTCGGGAGGTTTCATCCCCCATCAAGGCCACCTAGCCGCCCGGGTAGTTTTCATCCAGAAAATCCTTGAGCAGTCTGTTGAAGGCGGCCGGGCGCTCGAAGTAGACCGAGTGGCCCGCCTCGGGGACACGCTCCAGGCGGCTGTTCGGGATGAGGCCG
>JADFPB010000141.1 GCA_022562515.1 Chloroflexota bacterium
GGTCGCCGACGTTTGCGGAGCAGTCGGGGCAGCGGCAGGCGGAGAACGTGGTGCGGGTGTTGACGGGCCAGAAGCCGCATGGCCTTGCGAATCCTGAGGTGATCAAGACGATTGCGGTGATGCGTGCGACGAATCCGGGCCGGTGGGCGGGGATCCCGGACTTTTCGACGGCGCTGGATGCGTGAGGTGGTGGCGTGGGGCGCGAGGTGTCCCACCCTTCGAGTGTCTCAGGATGGCGGATTCGCCGGGGTGGATGGCGGCCGCGCGTCGGACGCGAGTTGCCCACGGGGGTTGGGATCGGGGAATTCGTCGATTCTGCGGCCACCAACGAGACGATAGGGGACTCAGGCTTGCTGAAGTCCAGCAATCACCAGGCGTGCTCGTCAGTCAGCGCGCCCCTGCAAGCACGCTCGCCTGTGAGCTTACGCAGCGGCCGACGAGCGACCGTGGGCGACATTGAGCCGGTGGCAACTCACGCACAGAACTTCGCAGCCATGCAGACTGCCGGCCTTGCCGGTGATCTTCTGCCTTGTGACTTGCTGGAACGCGCTATCAAGGTTCACCTTTACAGCACAGCGGTCAAAGTGCAGATGATCCAGTTGCTGACATTCACACCGGCCCCTCGAGCGTTTTAGAGCCTGCTGCTTCACTACCGTTGAAAACGCCAATATTTACCTCCTCGGGGGCATCCGTCGAGAGGCATGAAGCCGGGGTGTTACGTCTGCGGGTGCTACGACCTGTTCCGATGGCGTCTGCCGCGCTCCCCAGATGCGGGCGAGATGGCCTCAGTACCATCTCGTGCCGGACGGCCAGGCTCGCCGCGTGAAGCCAGGTACCGTCGGTGCGCATGCTCGCTGCGCTGTTGCGGCCTGACTGGAAGCCTGCTCGGCCGACGCCTTGCTCCCGGCTCGAATGTCCCCTCCCCCGGTACGATTCTCACGGCAAGCGCCACAATCGCCGATGCGACGACGAATGTCGCCGTGCTTCTCCCCCCGGATTACGAACGTCGAGATTATCGTCGCTCACAGCGGTATTCGATTTCGAGAGTGTTGTGACGCGCCTCGTCGCGACATTTCACATAGTGGAAGTGGAGGATTAGGCCCAGCCTGGATTCGTTCCGCCCGTTCCGCCCTGATCCGGACCTGCGGCTGAGGGCCCGGGTTAGCCGGCCAGTTCTTTGCGGATGATTTTTGCGCCGCCTACGAGTGATTCGAGCTTGCGGACGGTTAGCCAGCGGGGGACGGTGAAGAAGCCGCAGTCGGGGACGACGCCGACGCGCTCAGCGGGGGAGTTTTTCAGCACGGTGCGGATCTTTCCCGCGACTTCTTCTGGCGACTCCCTGTAGAACGACTTCACATCTACGACGCCGATCATGACGTCTTTGGCTTCGGTGATCTGCTGGCAGACTTCGATATCGCGCATCTCCCGGTTGGCGAACTCCAATACCAGCTCGTCTGCGGTGACGTCCATGATGTCGGGGAAGATGTTTGCGTAGCCGCGCTCGAAGCGGGGGCGGCTGGCGAGGTTGCCGAAGCAGATGTGGAGGCCGACGCGGGCCTTGACGCCTTCGACGGTGCGGTTGAACAGGTCGACGTAGTCCTTGACGGTGCCGCCGATGATGGAGTGTGACGGCTCGTCGATCTGGATGTGGGTCGCGCCGGCGGCTTCGAGGGCCTTTAGCTCGGCGTTGATGGGGCCGACGAACTCGTTGGCGAGCTCGAGCCGGTTCTTGTATGCGCTTGGCCGCTCGCGGATGTGGATGGACATGGTGACGGGGCCGGGGCAGGTGGCCTTGAGGTTGTGGGTGGCCTGCGATTTTGCGTAGTTGAACTCGTCGACGATTCCGAGGCCGTCCGGGACTTTTATCTTCTCCGTCGCGACGTAGCGGGGGACGGAGTCGTAGCCTTCGGGGCCGAGTTTGCGGAGGGGTTCCTGCGAGACGAGGCCGGTCATGCGGGAGTAGAAGCTCTGGACGAACTTCCAGCGTCGCATCTCGCCGTCAGTGATGAGGTCGATGCCGGCGCGTTCCTGGTCCATGATGGCGAGCTTGACGGCGTCATCGTAGAGTTCGCGCTCGTCGGTTGGGCCGAAGTCGCCCTGGTCGACGCGTTCGAGGGACGAGTAGAGCCAGCCGGGCAGTCCGTGGCTGCCGACTACGCTGGTGGGTATGAGGGGGAGTTTTTTCTGGCGGGGCATATGTATCTCGCGCTTGGTGGGTGTGGAGGGGCGGCTCGGGTGGTCGCAGGGAGTCGCAGGCTGAAAAATCTTACACTGTGGTGATATTGCTATGAATGATCAGAGCGACCTGCTCATGGCGGGCCAGGTCTGTATTGCCGGCGCCGAAAAGGTGAAACAAGATGTCTACCGAGTACGGAATCCACACACGCGTTGAGGGGTCGTTTGACGACGTGGTTGACGCGACGATTGCTGCATTGAAGGAAGAGGGCTTTGGCGTGCTGACCGACATCGACGTGAAGGCGACGATGAAGAACAGGCTTGACGTGGACGTGGAGCCTTATCGAATACTTGGCGCCTGCAATCCGGGGCTTGCCCACGAGGCTCTCGTACAGGAGCCCAATCTGGGGCTTCTCCTGCCGTGCAACGTGGTGGTTCGAGTGGATGGAGACGGCGTGGTCGTTTCGGCCGTGGACCCGGCTTTGATGATGGGCATTACCGGGAATAGTGAGCTTGAGGGAGTGGCGGCGGAGGCGAAATCGAGGCTGATCAGGGTTATTGACTCGCTGAAGACCTCGTGATTCGTCTAATTAGCTTTGAATAGTCAGGGAGTCTGAATGGCGGGCAAGAATGTAGTCGTGATTGGCGGCGGGTTTGGCGGCGCGGCAGTGGCGATCAAGGCGCGGGCGCTTCTGGCCGGTGAGCACAGCGTGACGCTGGTGGACCGGAACAGGAAGACGTTTCTCTGCGGCATGAATCCGCTGTTGATCGTTGGCCAGCGCGAGGTCGAGCGGTGCAGCCGGTCGCTTGGCGTGCTGGTGAATCGCGGCATCAACTTCGTGCAGGCGGAGGTGTCGGGGATCGACTATGCCGGCCGTATTGTGAATACGTCGGGCGGCGCGCTGGAGTACGACTATCTGGTGATCGCGGCTGGGGCCGAGTATGACTGGGACCGTGTTCCGGGCTCGGCGGCGGCGTATTCGTTCTACAACATCGACACGGCCCGGCGATTGCGGCGGCGGCTGAGCCGGATGAAGCGGGGCCGGATTGCGATCGGCGTGGCGAGTGTGCCGTACAAGTGCCCTCCGGCGCCGTATGAGACGGCGATGATGATGGACTGGTGGTTCCGCGAGCGCGGTATTCGCGCCGATATCGAGATCGAAGTCGCGACGCCTGAGCCGGGGCCGATGCCGGTTGCGGGACCGGAAGCGATGGCGGTGATCCGACGAGCCCTGGACCGCAAGGGAATAGAGCTGAAGACCGAAGCGCCGGTGACGGAGGTTGCTGCTGACGGCCGCGTGGTCCAGTACGGGAACGGTGATTCGAGCGACGTTGATGTTGCGGTGACGATTCCGCATCACGTCGTGGCCGAACTGGTGCGTGGGTCGTCGCTGGTTGGGGAGAGCGGCTGGGTGAAGGTAGATCCTAAAACGCTGGAGACGGCCGAGGCCGGGGTTTACGCGATTGGCGACGTGAACGCGGTGCCGATGGCGAATGGCCGCGGCGTGCCGAAGGCGGGGGTATTCGCGTCGGCGGAAGGCGAGACGGTCGGCCACAACATTGCGGCTGCCATAAACGGTACCGAGGCGATGGACTTTCCGGGCGAGGGGTACTGCTTCATCGGGTTCAGCGCCGACGTATCGGCGTCTGTGACGGGTCACTTCACGGCCGAGGGCAAGCCGGATGTGCGAATGACGCCGCCCTCGGCGCGCGGGATGCGTGCGAAGGAGCGGTTCGAGAGCGACTGGAAGCGTTTCCGGATTTAGCCGGGTGCTGGGCTGCCCCGCGGCGAAGACCGCCGCCCATATAATCGGCTGAGGCCGCCGCCATATAATTGACGCTCGCTACGCGCGTAACCGACCTGCGCGCTTTCAGGAGAGCGATGTCTTCTCGATCAGAAGCCCCATCATCGTCCGATGCCCCGTCTGAGGGCCTGATCGAGACTTTGCGCGCCAGCGCGCTGGCTGAACTCGGGGAGGCGTCTGATGGCGGCGAGCTGGACGAGTGGCGGGTCAGATACCTGGGCCGTAAGGGCCAGCTAACGTCGATTCTGCGCAGCCTGGCGAGCCTGCCCGTTGAAGAGCGCAGGACGGTAGGTGCGGCAGCGAATCAGCTTCGGACTGCGCTCGAGGAGCAGTTGCAAGCCCGGACGGACGAGTTGCGGAACGCGTTGTCGACGGCCGCCGAGCAGCTCGATGTCACGCTGCCGGGCAGGCGCGGCCACCGGGGCGGGCTGCACCCGGTGACGCAGACGATTCGGGACATCACGGACGCGTTTGCGGCGATGGGGTTCCAGACGGTGGAAGGGCCGGAGGTGGAGCTCGAGCGGTACAATTTCGACGCGCTCAACATCCCCGCCGACCATCCGGCGCGCGACCTGTGGGACACCATGTGGGTCGAGTCACCTGATGGCGAGGACCGCAGCGACATGCTGCTACGCACGCACACGTCTCCGATGCAGGCGCGCGTGATGGAGAAGACGGATCCGCCGGTGCGCGTGGTGGTTCCGGGGCGATGTTACCGCTATGAGGCCACTGACGCGACGCACGAGTGGTGTTTCCATCAGATCGAGGGCCTGGCGGTGGACGAGGGCATTTCGTTTGCTGACATGAAGGGCACGTTGTATGAGTTCGCGCGGAGGATCTTCGGTTCCGAGCGCAAGGTCAGATTCAGGGTCGATTTCTTCCCGTTCGTCGAGCCGGGAGCGGAGATGGCGATTGACTGTTTCAAGTGCAACGGCGGCGGCTGCAATCTCTGCAAGCAGACGGGATGGATCGAGATACTGGGTGCCGGCATGGTCCACCCGAAGGTTCTGGAGGGCGTGGGTTACGACTCTGAAAAATACACCGGCTTCGCCTTCGGGATGGGTGTCGAGCGGATCGCCATGTTGCGCCACGGCATCGACGATGTCCGCCTTTTCGCGGCGGGCGACCTCAGATTTCTCTCGCAGTTCTAGCGCTCTTTTTTTAGCGACCTTCGGGAGCACGCAAGTACGCACGCATGAAAGCACCTGTTTCCTGGCTTAGAGACTTCGTTGACATTGACCTGCCGCTGGAGGAGGTCGCTCATCGGTTGACGATGGCCGGTACGGAGGTTGGGGCGATCGAGCAGACCGGGTCTGAGTGGGGCCCGGTCGTTGTGGGGCATGCTGTCGAAGTGAATCCACACCCGAATGCGGACCGCTTGAAGCTGGTCACCGTGGAGTACGGGGGCGATGACGGGCCCGCCGAGGTGGTCTGCGGCGCACCGAACATTACTGCCGGGCAGAAGATCGCATACGCGGGTCTTGGCGCGACGCTCGTTGATGCGTACAAGGGCGGCACGAGCAAGCTGAAGCGGTCGAAGATTCGCGGCGTTGTATCGAACGGCATGGTCTGCTCGGAGCGTGAGCTGGGGCTTAGTGACGAGCATGAGGGGATTCTCGTTCTGCCGGACGACGCGCCGGTCGGCACGCCGCTGGCGGACTATCTTGGCGAGGCGGTATTCGATCTTGATCTCACGCCCAACCGGCCTGACTGCCTGTCGGTGCTGGGCGTTGCGCGGGAAGTGGCCGCTCTCACGGACAAGTCGATCACCGAGCCCGGCCTGACGTACGCGGAAGAGGGGCCGCCGGTTGATAGCCTGGCGAGCGTGCGTATTGCAGACCCCGATCTTTGTGGTCGATATACGGCCACGGTTTTGCAGAATTTGAAACCCGGGCCGTCGCCGGAGTGGCTGCAGAAGCGCCTCGCGGAGCAGGGCCAGGCATCTATCAACAACGTCGTTGACATCACTAACTACGTGATGTTCGAGATCGGGCAGCCCCTGCATGCCTTCGACCTTGACGCGGTGAAGGACCATCAGATCATCGTCCGCCGGGCAATCGAAGGCGAGCATCTGACGACACTGGACGGCGAAGACCGCGAGCTGTCCGGCGAGTTTCTGGTCATCGCCGACCCGGAGAAGGCGATCGGCCTCGCCGGGGTGATGGGCGGCGCAAACACAGAGATCAGCAACGCGACGGTGAGCGTCTTGCTGGAGTCGGCGAACTTCAACGGCTCTAACAATCGCGCCACAGCGGCCAGTCTGGGGATGAAGACCGAGGCGACTCTGCGTTTCGAGAAGGGGTTGCGGCCCGGTCTTGCGGAAGTTGCCCTGCGGCGCGCGACGAAGCTGATCCTCGACATCTGCGGCGGGACGGTGGCGCAGGGAATCCTCGATGCCTTTCCGAACTGCGACGAGCCGGACCGCACGGTCATGCTGACGAAAGAGAAGCTCCGGCGGGTGATGGGCGTCGAATATACCGAGGAACAGGTGTCGGGCACGCTGGCGTCGCTCGGCTTCGCCGTCGATGTCACGGACGAGGGCTATGAGGTCACGCCGCCCTACTGGCGGCCGGACGTTGCCATTCCCGAGGACGTTGCTGAGGAGATCAGCCGGATAATCGGCTACGACGAAGTGCCGATTGGCATGATGAGCGGCGTGCTGCCGGCGTGGGCGCCGCATCGCGACCGGGACCTCCGAGAGCGGGTGCGTGACGCGCTGGCGTCGCAGGGCATGCAGGAGATCATCAGCTATCCGACGACGACGCCCGAGGCGCAGGCCAGGGTGGGGGTTTCCGGCGGCCCGACGCTGCTGAAGCTGCAGAACCCGATATCGAGCGATCAGGCATATTTGCGAACCACCCTGCGGGTTTCGATATTGCAGGCGATAGCCCGCAACTCGCACACGTGGCGGGGGTCGATCGCGCTTTTCGAGCTGGGCGCCGAGTACCGGTATCACGGTGAAGGGCTCCCGCATGAGCGGCAGACGGTGGTCGGCGGGCTTGCGGGCGACCGGTCCGCCTCAGGCGGATGGGATAGCGCGGCGCAGGCGGTGGACTTCTTCGATGCCAAGGGCATGGTCGAAGGGATGCTGGCCGACCTCGCAGTGAAAGCCGAATTCAGCCCCTGTGAAGACGCCACGTTCGCGCCTGGGCGCTGTGCCGCGATCACCGTGAACGGCGCGCGAATCGGCGTCCTGGGTGAGGTCGCGGCCGATGTTCTCGAAGCGGTCGACTGCGACCGGTCGCCTGTGCCGATGTTTGAGATTGACATAGAGGCGCTCGAAAAGGCCGCTGGCGACCTGTTCGCGCCGGTCCCGTATCTGCCTTACGGGCGTTATCCGGAGTCGGTCCGCGACCTTGCGATCGTGATCGATGAGGCGGTGGAGGCGGCGGACGTGATCGAGATCATCTCGAAGAACCGTCTGGCGACAAGGGCTTACATCGTAAGCGTATACAGCGGAGAGGGAGTGGTGGCGGGCCGGAAGTCGCTTGCCGTAAGGGTCCATTACCAGTCGGAGAAGAAGACCCTGACGGCGGAAGAGATCAGCAAGGCCGAGCAGTCTATTTTGAAAATCCTCGGCCGCAAGCTTAACGCTGAACTGCGGGCCTGAGGCTTGATATGACAGTAGGGGCAGCCGGGCACCATAACGCTGACGATACGGGCGCACGAGAGGCGCGGCCGCACCGGCACCATTACGACGCCGACATGCTGAGCGTTGAAGAGGCGCTCGAACGCATACTGTCTTACTTCAGTGTGCTGGACGCACAGCCGACGCCGTTGCTGGACGCGATGGGGCAGGTTCTAGCGGAGGATCTCGTCGCCGAATTTGACATCC
>JADFPB010000006.1 GCA_022562515.1 Chloroflexota bacterium
AATAGAAGAGCTGATCGCTGCTAACTTTGGACGTCGAGGCTTCGTGCTCTATCTTCGCGGTGGAGTTGCCCACTTCGATGTACGGCACAGTGTGTGCGCCGCACTTATCGCCGATAAGTAGCGAGTCGCACTGCGTGTAGTTCGTTGCGTTGGTCGCGGACGGCATGATCTTTACCTGGCCGCGATAGGTGTTCTGGCCGTGGCCTGCCGAAATGCCCTTCGCCACGATCGTGCTCTTCGTGTTCTTGCCAATGTGGATCATCTTGGTGCCGGTGTCGGCCTGCTGATAGTTGTTGGTCAGCGCCACCGAATAGAACTCGCCGACAGAGTTGTCACCGATGAGCAGAACGCTCGGGTATTTCCAGGTGATTGCCGAGCCGGTCTCCACCTGTGTCCAGGAGATTTTTGAATTGACTCCCCGCGCCGCGCCGCGCTTGGTCACAAAGTTGTAGACGCCGCCTACGCCATTCTTATCGCCCGGGTACCAGTTCTGCAGCGTCGAGTACTTGATCTCGGCATCGTCCAGCGTCACAAGCTCAACAACTGCGGCGTGGAGCTGGCTCGTCTTCCGAATCGGAGCGGTGCAGCCTTCAAGGTAGCTGACGTACGCGCCCTTATCGGCCACGATAAGCGTCCGCTCGAACTGGCCGGTGCCTTCAGTGTTGATGCGGAAGTAGGTCATCAACTCCATCGGACAGTGCACGCCCGGCGGGATGTAGGCGAACGAGCCGTCGCTGAAAACGGCGGAATTGAGGGCTGCGAAGAAGTTGTCCGAGTACGGCACAACAGAGCCCAGATACTGCTTGATCAGGTCCGGGTGGTTCTTCACCGCCTCGTTGAATGAGCAGAAGATGACGCCAATTTCTTCCAGCTTGTCCTGGAAGGTGGTGGCGACCGATACGCTGTCGAAAACTGCGTCGATCGCCACACCGGCCAGCTTCTCCCGTTCATGGAGGGGGATTCCCAGCTTGTCGAATGCCTCCAGCATCTCCGGGTCGACTTCATCCAGGCTCTTCGGCGCTTCGGCGGTTACCGGCGCGGCGTAGTAGTACATGTCCTGGTAGTCAATTTCCGGGTAGCGCAGGTTCGCCCACTTGGGGTGGCCCTGTTCCGCCGCCAGCTTCACCCAGTATCTGAACGCTTTCAGGCGCCATTCCAGGAGCCACTCCGGCTCTTCTTTCTTGGCTGAGATCAGCCGGACGATGTCCTCATTGATGCCCTTCGGGGCCATGTCCGTTTCGACATCGGTTGTGAATCCCCACTTGTAATTGGCGTCCGAGAGCTCGGTCGTTCGGGATATCGTCTGGCCTGTCGTCATGCGTTTCGCCTACGCCCTTCGAATTTTTTTGCCGCTCGTCCGGGACTCGTTTATCCGGGCTGAAACCCTTCCAGCCGCGTAGCCGCCCTGTTGCGAGCAGGCTGTTACCCCACGTTGAACAGGGCGTCTATAGGTTTATATTGATAGAGACTTGCGTCGTGAACCTCGCTACGCGAGATAATCCTTACCAAATAGGTCAACAATAACTGTAGTCCCCGGCTCACATAGTGTCAACGAATTTCGTCGCGAACCCTCATCCCCCTGTCACAGCCAGAAGACCCGCATGAGTATTTTTGCTGTCGTGCCGCCGCTTGAGCCGCGCCTTGAAAGGTCACGGGCAGCGCTGTTCACAGACCTGCGCCAGCGCGTTGGCGACGACAACGTCATAGACGCCATGGAGACCGTGAGGCGGGACCTGCTGGTGCCGGACGAGTACCGGGACAGGTCTTATGAGGACACATCCCTGCCCATAGAAAGAGGCCAAACGATCTCCCAGCCCCGCATTGTCGCCGAGATGACCTCGGCCCTCCAACTGTCCCGGTCGGACGTCGTACTGGATGTCGGCACCGGCTCGGGCTACCAGGCGGCCGTCGCATCGCTGCTGGCCGACCGTATCGTCAGCGTCGAACTTGTGCCGGAAATCGCAGACCGCGCAAGCCGCCGCCTGCAGTGGCTGGGCTATCACAACGTAAAGATTAGACACGCGGGCGCTATCCTCGGGCGGCCCGAGGATTCTCCTTACGACAGGATCCTGGTGGCCGCCGCGGCGCCCTCAATCCCTGACTCACTGGTCTCTCAATTAAGGGAATTCGGCCGAATGGTAATCCCCGTCGGCGATCGCGACTACCAGATGCTGACCTGCGTCACTCGCACCCCGCGCGGCCTCGTAATCCAGGAGCTGGGACCCTGCCAGTTCGTGCCGTTGCTGGGCGATGAAGCATGGTGAGGCAGTTATGAAAATGCAACATTGATCCGTCGTCGCTCGTGGTATATTGCAGCAAGGACGCCGAAGCTGCGGCAGGCTCTCACAGTCCGCCAAACACGGCCCGAACCCCACCTAAACCGTGCAATGAATTCAGGCAGCGCCCCATCGGCTGCCCCGCCCTACGCTCCCACCATCGCCGGGAGGCAAAATCCACCTTGGAATATGAGCCGGTCATCGGCCTGGAAGTCCACGTCCAGCTACGCACGCGCAGCAAGATGTTTTGCGGCTGTGCGGCTGACTACCAGACCGCGGACCCCAACACCAGAGTCTGCCCGGTCTGCCTGGCAATGCCGGGCGTCCTGCCCGTGATCAACCGCCGAGCCGTTGAGTACACGATCATGGCGGGGCTGGCCCTCAACTGTTCCATATCGGAAACGACCAAGTTCGACCGCAAGAACTACGGCTATCCGGATCTCATGAAGGGCTATCAGATATCCCAGTTTGATCTGCCGATCGCATACGAGGGATATATGGACCTTCCGGCATCGGAGACGGTTCCGGGCGGCCACAGAGTCGGTATTACCCGTATCCATCTTGAAGAAGACGTCGCGCGGTTGACCCACGTCGGCACAGGACCCGGCGGATACACGCTGATGGACATCAACCGGGCCGGAGTGCCGTTGATGGAGACGGTCAGCGAGCCGGACATCCGGTCTCCCCAACAGGCGGAGGCGTATATCCTCGAACTTCAGTCGACAATGCGTTACCTGGGCATTTCAACTGCCAACATGGAAGAAGGCAGTTTTCGGTGCGACGCCAATGTCTCCATCCGCCCAAAGGGCAGCGATGAACTCCGCACGAGGGTGGAAATCAAGAACATGAACCGCGTGCGCGCGGTCGTCCGCGCGATCGAGTACGAGATCGGCCGGCAGACGACGATGGCGGAGGCAGGTGAGCGGCTGGAGCAGGAGACGCGCGGCTGGGACGATGAAAACGGCGTGACCTTGAGCCAGCGCTCCAAGGAAGAAGCCAACGACTACCGGTTCTTCCCGGAGCCGGACCTTCCGCCGCTCTACATCGACCGCGAACTGGTCAGAGAAATAAAAGCCTCGCTACCTGAACTGGCGGCCAGCAGGCGGACTCGGTTCGAGGCCGAGTACGGCCTTTCGAGCTACGACACCGCGTTGCTGACCGCCCGACGCGAAACCGCCGAGTACTTTGAGGCGGTGGTGCTCTCCAGGGATCATTCCGGTGATGATCGCAGGGCGTTCGCCAAAGAGGCTGCGAACTGGATAAACGGGGAGATGGCCCGGCTGCACAACTCTTCAAACGGAGCGGAAGCCGATCTCTCCGATACTAGAGTTAAACCGGCGCAACTTGCGACGCTGGTGGAACTGTTCCAGACGAGGGCTATCAGCAACAACGCGGCCAAACAGGTGCTGGCCGACATGTTTGAAACCGGACGCGACCCGGAAAATATAGTAACTGAAAAGAATCTCCGGAAGGTTGACGACTCAGAATCGCTGCTTCCAGTCATCGACGGGGTAATCGATGAAAATCCAAAGGCGGTCGACGACTATCTCAACGGGAAGGAAACCGCGATCAGGTTTCTGCTTGGACAGGTCATGAAGGCGACGCGAGGCGCGGCAGACGCCAACACTACTATGCGGTTGATCACAGAGAGGCTGGAAACAGTCCGCAAGGCGTAATGGCAGACTATAGAGATGCATCGGCCGGCGTGAAACGCGCCGCGAGATCGTCGCGCCTCAACCGAAACCTCAAAGAGGCACTGGCGCTCTTCCTTCTGCCGGGCACGGGGATGCGGCGCTGGATCCTGCTCGGCGCTTCCGGCGGCCTCGTGTTCGCCCTCGGCGTCGGCTACATGGTGCGGGCCTTCTCCAGCGTCGCGATACCGAACTTCCTACCCGGTGCAGGCGAGGCCATTTTTTTCCTCATTCTGGCCACAGTGTCAATTGCGACGGCATCCGGGAAATTGATGACCATGGTCTCATCAGCGCGGGTCGCCAGCCTGCCGGAAGAGTCACTCAGAGATTCGATGCTGCGTATCCGTGAGAGGGCCCGCGCGCCCCGGTTCGTCGCCATTGGCGGGGGGACCGGGTTATCGGCGCTTCTCAGGGGGCTGAAAGAACAGACCAGGCTCACCGGCATAGTCACCGTCGCCGACGATGGCGGGAGCTCAGGCAGGCTCAGAGACGAACTGGGGCTGCTACCCCCCGGTGACATAAGAAATTGCATCGTCGCGCTCGCGGATGCAGAGCCTCTGATGAAGGACCTCTTCCAGTACCGGTTCCCGGAAGGCAGCGGGCTCGCGGGCCACAGCTTCGGGAACCTGTTCATCGCGGCGATGTCCGGCGTAACAGGAAGCTTCGAAGATGCCGTCGCAGAATCGAGCCGGATCCTCAATGTCCACGGTAAGATCGTGCCGTCAACGCTGGACAACGTACGGCTCGCGGCCGACATGTCGCACGGCAAGAGGGTGCACGGCGAAACGAACATCACGCTCACCGAGGGTTCGATAAAGCACCTTTACCTGGAGCCTGAGTCCCCGGCCATGTACGAGGGCGCCGGCGCCGCCATAGAATCGGCGCAGATGATCATTATCGGCCCCGGAAGCCTCTACACCAGCATCATCCCAAACCTGCTCGTGCCCGGCCTCACAGAGGCTATATCCAACTCCAAGGCCCCAGTCGTATATATCTGCAACGTCGCCAGCCAGCCGGGCGAAACGGACAATTACACCGTCGCTGACCACGTGAGGGCAATACTTTCCCACCGCCCGGATTTGAATATCGACTACGTAATTGCAAACGCTGACATGACTGACCTGCATGCCAGCCATCGCACGGCCCACGTTGAACTGGGCGACATGTCCGGACTGGACATCACGGTAGTCGAGGCTGATCTGCTCGCCTTGGAATTCCGGACACATCACGACTCCAAAAAGCTGGCGGAAGCGATCATGGCGGTCTACCATGAAAGTGTGGGCGGAAACGGCCGTCAGGCCGGCACGTTCGTACGTAACGGTGGGAACGGCAATAACGCCGGCGAGGCCGGCAACAAGAGCAAATCGTCCTCGGGAGCGCTCGCTAGCTAATGGAAACCCTTGTCAACTGGATCGAGATTATTCTCGCCGGATTGATCATTGGCGTCGTCCTGCTTCAGGTCAAAGGCACTGGCGCTCAGCTCTTTGGCGCTGCCGAGAGCTCATTCCGCGTGCGACGCGGCTTCGAACGCACGCTCTTCCGTGGCACCATCGTCCTGGCCATGGTCTTCGCCGTGACCGCCGTGATAGCTGTCCGCGTCAGCGGCTGATCACACAGCCTCTTTACACTCGGCTCCAGCTCGTCCCATCAGCAGAGTCCGATATCGAAATGCCCAGCGCGTCGAGGCGGTCCCTGATCGTATCCGCGTCCTCGTAACGGCTCTCCGAGCGGGCCAGCGCCCGCTCGCCGATCATCTCCTCGATCTCGGCGTCAGATGGTCCGTCCGTCTGCGCAGCGGGGCCTTCAAGAGTCAGGCCCAGAACACCCGAAAGTTCACGGAGCGTGTCGCGTGCGCCAGAAACATCCATCCCGGTGTCCCTGGACCGATTGATGTCCCGAACGAGATCAAACAGCGCCGCCGTCGCCTGGGGGAGGTTCAGATCGTCCTCCATCGCCTCTATGAAACGCTCTTTGTACCGCGCCGGGTCAAGCGGCTCCTCCGCGGTTGGGTTCGCTGGCGCGTTCAGGGCGTTTCGAAGTCGTCGCGCGGCGCGCTCCGCCGCCTCAAGTCCTTCTTCTTCATACAGAAGCGGACTCCTGTAGTGCGATGAAAAGATCCAGAGCCTGAAAGCGTCCGAGCTGTGTGTCTTGAGCGCATCCCTGACCCGCACGATATTGCCGGTCGATTTACTCATCTTTTCGCCGCTGAGCCGCAGCATTCCGTTGTGCAACCAGAACCTGGCGAACTCGCTCTTGCCTGTGTACGCCCTGGACTGCGCCACCTCGTTTTCGTGATGCGGAAAAATAAGATCGAGTCCACCGCCATGGATATCGATCACATCTCCAAGGTGGTGGTACGCCATCGCCGAGCATTCGATATGCCAGCCCGGCCGTCCCTTGCTCCACGGGCTCTCCCATGCCGGCTCTCCCGGTTTTGACAGCTTCCAAAGCGCGAAGTCGGCCGGGTATTCCTTGCCGGACTCGAGCTCGAAACGGGTCCCCTGCATCATATCTTCGAGCGTCCGATGGCTCAGCTCACCGTAGGACTCGTCGTTCCTGACCCTGAAGTAGACACTGCCTTCCGCCTCGTACGCGAATCCTTTTCCAATCAGGTCCGAGATCAGTTCGACGATCTGGGGGATCTCCTCGGTCGCCTTCGGGTAGAGCGTCGGCGGCAGGATATTGAGAGCGTCCATGTCCTCCAGATACGCCTCGGTGAATCGCTTCGATATCTCTTCAGTGGAAACGCCCTCACGCTCGGAACGGGCGATGATCTTGTCGTCAACGTCCGTGAAGTTCACCACGCGCCGGACTTTATATCCCCGGTACTCCAGATAACGGTGCAGAACTTCAAATGTGATCGCGCTGAGCGCATGGCCAACGTGCGAATAGTCGTACACGGTGACGCCGCATACGTACATACTCACCTCGTCACCGGCCGGCTGGAACTCTTCTTTCTGGCGCGTGAGAGTGTTGTAAAGCTGCATGAGTGTGGAGAGGTTTCGAGACTATCTGGTCGAAGCTATCTGGCCGATGCTATCGAGCCCGCAGCGTGGCTACCGCCTGCGCCGCTATTCCTTCTCCCCGGCCGATAGCGCCAACGTGGTCTGTAGAGGTCGCTTTTATGCTGACTCTGTCCGGGCTGATGTCAAGCGTCTCAGCGACACTGGACGCTATTTCGACAAGGTGCGGACCGAGCCTTGGCTGCTGGGCGACGATTGTAGCATCGAGGTAATCGACCACCCATCCGGCGGCGGCGGCCATCTCGGCCGCTTTCCGCACGATCAGCCGGCTGTCTGCCCCGGCCCATTCCGGCGAACTTGACGGGAAGTGTGTTCCGAGGTCTCCCAGTCCCGCGGCGCCAAGAACTGCGCTCGCTACCGCGTGCAGCAAAACATCACCGTCGCTGTGGCCTTCCAGCCGCATCTCGAAAGGCACTTCAATGCCGCCCAGCCGCAACCCTTCGCCCGGCACGAGCGCGTGGCCGTCAAACCCGGTCCCCCACCTCAGCGCATCGTCTGTTGAGCCCCCGGCCGTCTGGCAGCCCCGTGCGGCGAGAATGCCGGCCGCAGTGATCAGGTCATCCGGCGTGGTTATCTTCACGTTTTCCGGAGAGCCCTCGAAAACCGTCACCGCACCACCGTTCCGCTCGACCAGCATCGCGTCGTCAGTGACGTCTTCGCTGATCGCCGCATGCGCTGCCACGAGTAGATCCGTCTGGAATATCTGGGGCGTCTGTACGGCCCGCAGCGTGCTTCGGTCGGGCGTGCCTATCACGGTCCCGGTCTCGTCAACCTGCTTGATGGTATCGGTCAAGGGTATCGCCGGCACAGACGCGCCTGTCCTTCCGACCGCGGCCAGGGCGCGCTGGATCATCGCCTCGTCTATGAAAGGCCTCGGCCCGTCGTGAACCAGTATCAGAGGCGGCATGGGCCCCGCTTTTGCCATCGCCTCAAGACCCAGCCGGACGGAGTCCTGCCTGCGAGCGCCTCCGGTAACGATGGGGCCGACCTTGTTGAATCCCCGGCTCGCGATCAGATCCCGGCCAAGGCCCAGGTTATGCTGCGCGAGAACGACGATGATGGTGGCGACCACGTCCGAACATTGGAACACTTCCAGGCAGTGGGCCAGCACGGGTTCCCCGCCCAGGTCCGCGAAGATCTTGTCCACGCCGCCCATGCGGCGGCTGCTGCCTCCGGCAACCACGACGACGCCGAGCTGGCGATCTCCCCCGTCACCCGTATTTCCTGGCACGGTTAGAAAGCTTCGACCAGGTTTTGGATTGCGCCAATGCCGAGATAGCAGCCGTATGCGATGCCGACCGACTTGATCGACTTTCCCACAAAGACGATGCCCAGGAACTTGTGGACCGGGTACCTTGCCGCTCCTGCCGCGATGCCGAGCAGATCAAAAAGGGGATTTGGGATTGCGGACAGGAGTAAAAGCGCCCATCCACCGCGCCGATTCAGCCACCATTTGAACCTGGTATACCAGCGGTTTCGCTCCAGAATGCCGGCTCCGCTCATGCCGGCCAGGTAGCCCGTCATCTCCCCTACCGTTTCGGCGCTCGCGGCGACCAGGCCGACCTCAATCGGATTGAGGCCGACCGAAGGGCTTGCACCGACGCACAGAGCGGCCAGCCCAGGCACCGGCAGCACTATAGAGCTCGCTCCAATGAAACTTATCAGCCAGATGCTGGGAAAGCCGACCGATTCGGTCCCGAGCCGCCCCGTCAGCCAGAGGACGATGCCCAGAACCATGATGCCGACGACCAGCGACATCGTCGCTATTCGTATCCAGATCGTGTACTTCTCTGACACGCGAACCCAGAAGTCTCTGCTTGGCAGAGCCGTCGTCTGTTCGCCGGGGGAGCCTGGTGGTGCCAATGTAATCGCCATCAAGACCGATAGTCACAGGCGGTCCTGACATGAGTTGCAACTGCGGTCGGGTGAGTCTCTCAGATACGAAATCCGTACCCGGCAAGAGTAACCGTTTTGTCCGCGCCCGGATATGCCCGGTCCTGCCGTTCAGGCAGGTCGCGGCAAAAAGAAGAGGCGGAGCCCGAAAGCCCCGCCTTTTTGTCGGTTAACCGGCGATTATCCGGTCGTTGTCCAGGCCGGTTCACCTCTAAGCGATAGCGGTCGTCTGCTCGCCATCGTGATCCTCGGCCGGAACGTCTTCCGGGCGGCTGGTAAGCGTGAACGTCAGGCCGTCTTCTCCGCGATCAACCAGCACTGTATCGCCAGATCGGAACTCGCCGCCAATAATTCGCTTGGCCATCGGATTCTCCAGACACCGCTGCACCGCGCGCCGCAGCGGCCGCGCGCCGAATACCTTGTCAAATCCCTCGTCGGCGAGCCAGTTCCGCGCCGCCTCGGTGATCTCCATCGTTATGCCCGCCTCCGCCACCCGGCCGCTGACCTCGGCGCCGATCAGCGTCACGATCTGCTGTATGTCTTCCTCTGTCAGTGAGTCGAAGACAATGATCTCGTCGATTCGGTTCAAAAACTCTGGCCTGAACGCCTTCTTCAGCGCCGCTTCGACGGATGCCCTCATGCCGTCTTTCTCCGACCTGGATTTCTTTGCCGTCGCAAAGCCAAACGGCTCTTTTGCGATGTCCTCGGTTCCAAGGTTGCTGGTCATGATGACCACAGTATTGCGGAAGTCGACTGTGCGGCCCTGGCCGTCGGTCAGCCGACCGTCATCAAGGAGCTGGAGCAGGATGTTGAACACATCCGGGTGGGCCTTTTCGATCTCGTCGAAGAGGACCACCTGGAAAGGGCGCCTGCGGACCGCTTCCGTCAGTCCGCCTCCTTCGCCATATCCAACATATCCCGGTGGAGCGCCGATCAGCCTTGAAACAGTATGCCGCTCCTGCAATTCCGACATGTCGATACGGACGATGTTCTCCTCATCGTCGAAGAGGAACTCGGCGAGCGCCTTTGCCAGCTCGGTCTTCCCCACCCCGGTCGGGCCGAGGAATATGAAGCTGCCTATGGGGCGGCCGGGGTCCGAAAGCCCGGCCCGAGCTCTGCGGACGGCATCCGCCAGCGCTCCTATTGCCGTCTCCTGGCCGATCACGCGCTCATGCAAACGCTCTTCCATATTGAGCAGCCGCTCGGCCTCCCCTTCCACGAGTTGTGCGCTGGGAATGCCGGTGCGAAGCGATATCTGCTCCGCAATGTGCCGTTCCGTCACCACGGTCTCTGCGCTGTGTTCCGAGGACCACGCGGCCAGCGCCGCCTCCCACTCGTCAGCCAGCCGCATGCGCTCCGCGCGATGCTTGGCTGCCGTTTCGTGGTCGTCCCGTTGGGAGGCAGCCGCCTCTTCGTCCTTTAGCCGCTGAATCTCCGCTTCCTGATCTCGAAGCTCCGGCGGATAGCTGTGGGCCTCGATTCGGATCTTCGCCGATGCCTCGTCCATGAGATCGATAGCCTTGTCCGGCAGGTACCTGCCCGTCACGTACCGCTGAGACAACCGCACCGCTGCGCTGAGCGCATCGTCCGCGATTTTCACACCGTGGTGCTTTTCATAGCGCGGCCTGAGGCTCTCAAGCATCTTGA
Source organism: Chloroflexota bacterium (assembly GCA_022562515.1). Lineage (GTDB taxonomy): Bacteria > Chloroflexota > Dehalococcoidia > Lucifugimonadales > Lucifugimonadaceae > UBA1151. The sequence goes on from JADFPB010000006.1 coordinate 10,531, forward strand.
TCGAATCGTCGACCGATGGCTCGTCGATATATACCGGCGAGAAGCGGCGCTCAAGCGCCGGGTCCGACTCGATATGCTTGCGGTACTCGTCCAGCGTAGTGGCGCCCATCGCCTGCAACTCGCCCCGTGCAAGCGCCGGCTTCATCATGCTGCTGGCGTCTATGGCCCCCTGCGCGGCGCCCGCCCCCACTACCGTGTGGAGCTCGTCAATGAAGAGGATGATCTCACCCTGCGCTCGCTTCACTTCGTCCAGAATCGCCTTGAGCCGCTCCTCGAACTCTCCCCGCATGGACGATCCGGCTACGAGGGAGCCCATCTCCAGTGAGATCACCCGGCGGTCCTTCAGGCCCTCTGGCACGTCGCCGGCAATGATCCTCTGCGCCAATCCCTCGGCGATCGCCGTCTTGCCAACTCCCGCCTCGCCTATCAACACCGGGTTGTTCTTGGTCCGCCGCATGAGCGTCTGCATGACCAGGCCGATCTCTTTTGTACGGCCGATGACCGGGTCGAGGACGCCATCAGCGGCGAGGGCAGTGAGATCGGTGCTGTATTTCTCCAGGGCCTCATATTTGCTCTCGGCGTTCCGGTCAGAGACCCGCTGGTCGCCGCGCACGGACTGAAGCGCCCTGTAAAGCCGCTCCTGAGTGATGCCGAAGTCGGCCATAATCGTCGCTGAGTCACCGGTCCCATCCGCGGCTATGGCCAGCAACAGATGCTCTGCGCCGATGAAATCGTCCTGGAGCCGCTTGGCTTCCTGCTTCGCGCTCTCCAGTACCTGCAACACTCGCGGCGTCGCGTATACCTGCGTGACAGGCTGCCCGATGCGCGGGTTCTCCTCCAGCACGGCGCTCAGGCGGCGGACCAGCGCCTCGCGTTCCACTCCCATGATCTGGAGGACACGCGCTGGTAGTCCGCCCTCGATCTGCAAAAGCGCCAGCAGCAGATGCTCGGAATCCCACTGGCTGTGGCTCATCCTGCGCATCAGGTCCTGGGATTCCTGTAACGCCTGCACTGCCTGTGCCGTGAAATTTTCAGGATTTAGTACCACTGTGTTCTTCTTTCAACTCGGCTGGCAACTCGGCTGGCAACTCGACCGGAGATACCGGCATAAGCCGCCTGCTCACCCCTGTGATTCAGATTCGCTATTGGCATCGCGGGAGAGGGCCCGAAAAACGCCTGGGCCAGCCCGCCTGGCCACGATCTCCCGCCGCAGAAGGGTGTTTTCCTCTTCCATCTCCGCCAGCCTGGACTGCAACGTCGCGACCTGAGCCCGGAGCCGCGTCATCGTCGCGACGCCCGCCAGGTTGAGCCCCAGACCGTCCACCCACTCCTTGATTTCCCTGATCCGCGAAACATCGCGATTGGAAAACATCCGGATGCCGCCTCTGGACCTCGAAGGCGCGATTAGACCCTCCCGCTCATACGTGCGAAGAGTCTGGGCATGCACCCCGATAAAACGGGCGACAACGCTAATCGTGTAGCAAGGCTCGTCGTCCCTGAAAACCATCTCTTACTCCGCTGCGGTTGCAGTCCGGCGATCCGGCGAACTGGCTGTCTTTAATTCCTCGTACTCAGGTAATCCCCTCTAATTCGGGGGTGGCTCAGTTGCCGAAATCGCGCCATTGCGCAGATTCTTTAGACGCTCAAAAAGTTCACGCTCTTCGTCAGATAGCTCTTCGGGCAGTTGCACAAGGACGGTCGCGTAAAGCGTTCCCGAGCCCCCGCCACCCTGTTTCGGCATGCCCTTGCGAGCCAACCTGAATACATTGCCATTCTGAGTGCCGGCAGGAATCTTCAGGGCCACTGTCCCGGCCATGGTTGGCACCTCAACTTCGCCGCCCAGCACAACGTCCGTATACGGCGCCTTTACCGTGGTATGCAGGTCCGCGCCGGTGCGCCGGAAGGTCTTATCGGCGGCCACCTTGACCCGGATTATGATCTCCGAGGTCCGGTCCGGCCTGAGCCGGATCTTGCCGCCGTCGTCAATTCCTGGTGGAATGGTGACTTCAAGTCTGACCGGCCTGTCCGTCTCACCACTTCCGCCACAGTTGGCGCAAGCGGTGTGCCCGCGAAACCCCTGCCCGCCACACACGGAACAGGGCTCTGGTCGACGGTAGCTCACGACGCGCTTCGTGCCACTGAACGCCTCCTGCAGCGTTATTTCGGCATCCAGGTTTTGCGTTGCGCGGCGGCTTCTGCCCGCGCTGGCTCCGCCCCCGAATCCGAACCCGCTCAGCAGGTCTCCCAGGTCACCGATATTGCCGAAATCGCTGGCCGCGCCGCTGAAGTTGACCGTATGGCGACCGCCTCGCGCGCCGAAGCCGGAACCCGGGCCCGCTTTTCTTATGTCATCCGCGCGCTGCCAGTGCTCGCCAAACTCGTCATAGTCTTTGCGGCGCTTGTCATCAGACAACACGTGATAGGCCTCGTTAACGCGCTTGAAACGCGCTTCGGCCTCCGGATCGCCCGGGTTGACGTCGGGATGGTTCTCCCGTGCCAGCCGCCGGTACGATTCGCGTATCTGTTTGCCGGTTGCGTCTCGATTGACGCTCAGCATGTCGTAGAAAGAATCAGCCATAGCAGTTAACTAAATGCCAGTATACTCTCTTCATGTATAAGTCTGCAACATATCTTCCACATACAGGATCAGGATACTTGACAGTCATCCTATCAAGTCTCTAGACTACTTGGTGCCAGGGTCGCGCTTCCGCTCACCTCGGGTGAAGTCAGGCACCTGGCACACCGATATTCCGCATTGAGAAACAACAAGGAAACAACAAGCAGCGAACCCACACGTTCGCGCTCCAGGAGATACAAAATGGTTTTGCAGCAATGGGATCCCTTTGGGGAGCTACGGCGGGCCGACAGTCTCTTCGACCGCGTCTGGCGCGGTTTCTGGGTTCAGCCCGCATCTGCCACCAGCCGTTCATGGTCCATCCCGATCGACATCGTCGAGGACGACGAAAGGCTGATTGTCAGCGCTTCCCTCCCTGGCTTGAAGTCGGATGACATCAAGGTTTCGGTTGATGGGAACGTGCTCACGGTTCGCGCCAAGGCTTCTTCTGAGAGCGAAAGCTCCCACGAGAATGAGAACGAGGCCGGCTACCTCGTGCGAGAACGGCGCCATGGCTCTTTCGCCAGGTCGATTCGGCTCCCGAAGTCGGTTGACCGCGAGAAGATCGAGTCGCGATACCAGGACGGCGTGCTGCGCGTGGAGCTCCCTAAAGTTCCCGAGCAAACCCCGCGGGAGATTGAAGTGAAGGTAGCCTGAGGGCAGGCCGGATCAGACACTCCTACAACATTCCCCGGTAACACCCCTCCTCCGGTAACACCAAAGAAGCCCGGCGATACAATGCGCCGGGCTTCTTGTTTTATTTCCGCATGTCCGGCCCGCGGCTTGAAGCCCCACCCAACCGGCCGCCTGCCTTGAAACGGCGCCAACCCGGCGAGCGAACGATGCCACCGACATTTGATTCCCAACCGGCCACCACAGCACCACCACTTCCCGATCTGTTCGGACGCTACCAGCAGATGATTGGCCGCGCCCTGCGGGAGGAGCTGGAACCGCACAAACTGCCGCTATACACGACGTTGAGGTACTACATGGGCTGGGTGGATCCGAATGGAAATCCAGACCCGCAACCGGAGGGGAAGGCTCTGCGGCCCACCCTGTGCCTGCGTGCGTGCGAGGCTGTGGGCGGCGATGCCGAAGCGGCGTTGCCGGCCGCGGTTTCGCTGGAGTATATCCACAACTTCTCGCTCATTCATGACGATATACAGGACGGGGACGAGTTCCGGCGCCACCGCAAGACGGTCTGGGCGATCTGGGGAGAGCCGGTTGGCATAGTCTCCGGCAATGCTATCTTTGCGCTGGCCGATCTCGCCGCCGGAAAGCTTGTCGAACGCGGGGTAGCCCATTCCATTTCCGTGGAAGTTGGCCGCACCCTCGCCGATCGCTATCTCCGGATGATGGAGGGGCAGTACCTGGACATCGCCTACGAGGGCCGGAAATCGATTAGCGTCGATGAGTATCTCGACATGATCCAGCGGAAGACGGGCGCCCTGATCGAATGCTCCGTCTACTGTGGCGCTCTGATCGGCGCGGGCGAGGATGCCGACCCGGATCTGATCGAGAAGATGAGTCGGCTCGGCCGCGAGCTGGGATACATATTCCAGATTCGCGACGATGTGCTTGGAGTGTGGGGCGGGCCGGCAACGGGGAAACCCGTCGGCGCCGACATCCAGCGCCGAAAGAAGGCGCTGCCCGCCGTCCACGCGCTGGACAACGCCACCGGCGCCGCGGCGGCGCGTATCGCCGCCATCTACTCCAAAGAACAGATCGCGCCCTCAGACGTAGAAGACGTGCTCTCGATAATGGAAGAACTCGGAACCCGGAATTACTGCGAAGAGCTGGCCTCCAATCACTGGCGTAAAGCCCTCAACGTGTTACAGTCAATCCCGCTCGCAAGCGACGCCGGAGCCGACCTCCAAAACCTCGGGGAGTTCCTGCTCGTACGCGAAAGTTAGAGATTCCCGTATACCCCTTTTCAACCAGGGGTATAGTCAGGCCGCCGTGGTTGCCGGTGGGAACTGGCTTGGTGGTTTGACTGGACATCTACTGGCGTGGCGGCCACACAGGAGCGAGCCATGGGCAGGCCCATAAGCCTGGGCGTGAAAGTCGGCTGGTACATCTTCAAAAATCGCGTTCTCAAGCGGAAGAAAATCTTCCCGCTCGTGACGATGCTGGAGCCCCTCGAAGCTTGCAACCTGGCCTGCGAGGGCTGTGGCCGGATCAGGGAATATGAATCGGTCCTGAATCGCCGGATGACTGTTGAGGATGCGCTGCACGCGGTGGAAGAGTCCGGGGCGCCGATCGTCTCCATCGCCGGCGGAGAGCCGACCATCCATCCGCAGATCGCCGAGATCGTCAACAAGATCATTGAAAAGCGCAAGTTCGTTTACTTGTGTACGAACGCCCTGACGATGCCCAAAGTGATGAAGCAGATCCCACCTTCGAAGTACTTCGCCTGGGTGATCCACCTGGATGGCACTGATGAACGCCACGATGCGGCAGTATCCCGAAAGGGCGTCTACAAGATCGCCATGCGGAACGCGAAGGCCGCCATTGCGGCCGGCTACAGGGTGACCGGCAACACCACCCTCTTCAAAGGCAGCGACAAGGAAGACCTCCACAAGCTCTGGAAAGAGTGCGCAGATGCCGGGTTCGAGGGGAATATGATCTCGCCCGCCTTCGACTATGAGGTCGTTCCAAACCAGGAACTTTTCCTGAAGAAGAGAGATGCGATCCGGCTCTTTAAAGACATCCTCACACCGGATCCAGAGATGGGTATCAAGTTCTACAACAACCCTCTTTTCCTTCAGTTTCTCAAGGGCGAGCGGGAGATTGACACCTGCACCGCGTTCTCCAATCCCACCTATACCGTCATGGGTTGGCGCAACCCCTGCTACCCACTGGCGGACAGCCACACGCAGAACTTCAGTGATCTGATGGAAGAGTCGCTGTGGGAGAAATACGGCAACGGCGAGAAAGACCCGCGTTGCGCCAACTGCATGCTGCATTGCGGCTTTGAGTCCGCCACCATATATGGCGCACTCAGCAGCCCTAAAGACGCAGTTTCGCTTTTGACTTCGGGCGCGATCAGAAAGAGTGGGATAACGGCCGCCTGAGCGGCCTCCGCCACCGAGGACGTTATTGGCGCGTTGGCCATGATGCGCCAACAAAGGGGTTTGCAGTTTGCTGGCGATCGTTGCAGCCGTACGCGATGAGATGTCTCCATTTTTGCGCGCCGGCCAGTTCAGCGCTGAGCAAGGCCCGGGAGAAGCTCTCCTGTACCGCGGAGAGATACATCCCGGGGTTCCCGCGCTCATACTGATCTCCGGCATTGGCCAGTCCAGGGCGGAAGAGACAACGGGCTGGCTTGTTCGCAATCACCGGCCGGACGTTGTGATCGGAGTTGGCTTTGGCGGCGCCACCCATGCCTCCCTGGATACAGGCGCCATAGTCATCGCCACAAGTGTCTCGTTGATCGAGGGCACTCCGCTGGACTGGTCCCAGGGCGCGGACATACAGACATTCGAGTCCGATCCGGCATACGCTGCAGTGGCTCGAATGGCGGTGGAGATCAACGGCATCGATTTCGTGCAGGGCCCCTCGATCACCGTCCCCATCGTCGCAAGGTCCCCGGGCATGAAGAAGTGGCTGGGCGCAAGGTTCGGTGTTTACTCCGTCGATCTCGAAAGCTACTGGGTCGCGCGGGCAACAATTGCCGCGGGAATGCCGTTTCTCGGCGTGAGAGCAGTCGTAGACTCAACGAACATGACGCTTCCACTCCTCGTTACTGAGATACCGGGCACGCCTTCCGGCGGCCGGACCGGGAAGGCCCTCAGATACGCGGCACGCGATCCCAGACGAATAGTGGAGCTGGCCCGCCTGGCGCGCGCTTCCGGGCGGGCGGCCCGGCAGCTCGGGCTTTTTCTCGCAGCGTTTGCAAAGGAGATCTCATCCTCCGGCGCAGTTGCAGGTGAAATTAGAGGCACCGCAGCATGAATTTTCTGGTCACCGGGGTCACCGGATTCGTCGGCAGCGCAGTCGCGAGGCACCTTCTCTCAAACGGACACAGCGTGCGGGGGCTGGTCCGCGAAGGCCACGACCTTTCCCGGATCACCGCCGCAGGTGTGGAGCCTGCCGCCGGCGATCTGCTGGACAGAGGGTCGCTTGAGCGCGCCGTTGCCGGCATGGACGGAGTGTTCCACGTTGCGGCTATCTACAAGTTTTGGACGCAGCGCAGAGACGAGATCTTCGATGTGAACGTCGGCGGCACCAGATCGCTCATCGAAGCCGCAAGGACGGCCGGAGTTCCCAGGTTCGTTTTCACCAGCTCGATCGGCGTCTTCCCATCACGCGGCCGTGGAACGGTGGTCTCCGAGACGGACCACGCGACCGTAGATGACCTCCCGGATGACTACCACCGCTCCAAGCTGCTCTCGGAAGAACTGGCGCTCTCTGCCAGTGATGCCCACATGGAAGTGGTCGTCGTGAACCCGACGACGCCGATTGGCGAGGGAGATGTGAAGCCAACCCCGACCGGCCGGATGATTCTTGAGTATCTTCGACACCGATTTCCCGGCTATCTCGATCTTGAGATCAACTTTGTTGACGTCAGGGACGCCGCGGCCGGCCACCTTGCCGCATTTGAGCGCGGACGCGCCGGGGAGAGATATATCCTCGGAGGCGAGAACACAACCATTCGCGGGGCCTACAGCATGCTCGAGATGGCAACCGGCCTGAAAAGGCGCCCTGTCAGAGTCCCATATCCCATTGCAGCACTGGCCGGCGCGGTTGATACTTTCGCCGAAGGCAGAATTCTCGGGCGTGAGCCGCACATCCCGTATGCAGGAGTGAAAGCAGTTCGGCATCCCCTGCACGCAGACTCGTCGAAGGCAATCAGGGATCTGGGATTCGCACCTGGTCCAGTGCAGGACGCTTTTGGACGCTCGGCGCGCTGGTTTGCATCAAATGGTTATGTCAAAGTTCAGGGCATCAACGATGATCCGGTGCCGGAGGCCTCCAGATGACGTCGATCCTTGAATCACCGGGTTCTGTAATTCCGCCCGTCCGGGTAGGTATGCCGCGTCCCTCCCCGGCGAAGGCGGAGAACGGCGCCACGCCGGAATCGGGCCTCGGCGCCGCAATATCCCGGACTCAGGAGTTTCTGTTCAACCACCAGGCGGACGAGGGCTACTGGTGGGGCGAGCTCGAATCAAATCCCACGATGGAAGCAGAGTACGTATTCCTCACCCATTTCCTCGGAATGCGGTCCGAGGAACGCTTGCGGAAGATAAAAAACTTCATCGTCCGCAGGCAGGGCGATGATGGTGGCTGGAACCTCTACTACGGCGCAGCAAGCGACCTGAGCACGTCATGCGAGTGCTATCTGGCGCTCAAGCTCGCGGGGGTGCCGGCAGAGTCTGATGAGATGCTGCGCGCCCGCCAGTTCATCCTTTCCAGGGGCGGCGTTGAAAAGTGCCGGGTATTCACAAAGATCTGGTTCGCCCTACTCGGTGAGTGGGATTGGGGAGGCGTGCCGTTCCTCCCGCCCGAGATGATGCTGCTTCCCAACCGTATCCCATTCAACATTTACCAGTTCGCCATGTGGTCGCGTGCCACCATCGTCCCGATGTCAGTCCTTCTCTCAAGCAAGCCCATTCACCCCGTCCCGGAGTCGGCGACCGTTGACGAGCTGTTCGTCAACGGCCGCGAAAACGCCGATTACTCTATGCCGAAACCCGAAGGACTGAGCATAGAGCGGCTGATGTTTGCCGGGGACAAGCTTTTGCGGCTCTCCAACCTCCTCCCGTGGAACCCGGCACGGGCACGGGCTCTGCGGGTGGCAGAGACGTGGATCGTGGATCACCAGGAGGCCGATGGAAGCTGGGGAGGGATACAGCCTCCCTGGGCCTACTCGCTGATGGCGCTCCACGAGCTTGGCTATGCCAATGACCATGAAGTTATCCGCAAAGGCATGGAAGGGTTCGATCTCTACGCCATCGAAGATGAAGACACCTGGCGGCTGCAGCCGTCGATGTCGCCCCTCTGGGACACCTGCCTGTCGATCACCGCTCTGATCGACTCTGGAGTGGATCCAGATGATCCGCGCCTGGTGAAGGCATCCGACTATCTCATAGAGCGTCAGATTGCATCTCCCGGAGACTGGCAGAAAAAGGCGGGAAACGTCGAGCCGGGCGGATGGGCTTTCGAATTTCACAACGAAACGTACCCGGACACGGACGACGCGGCTGAGGTTCTTCTGGCCATAGGCATTGCGGGCGCTTCGGACATGAAGCGACGGGCGGAGGCCGTTGAAAAGGGCGTTAACTGGATCATGGCGATGCAGAGCCGCAATGGCGGCTGGGGCGCCTATGATAAGGACAACACCAGCACACTCGTCACCAAGATGCCGTTCTTCGATTTCGGGGAAACGATCGACCCGCCAAGCGTGGATGTGACTGCCCACATCCTGGAAATGCTCGCCAAACTCGGTTTCCCAACGAATACGGAGCCGGTGAAGAAGGCCCTCGACTACATGTTGTCGGAGCAGGAGGATGACGGGGCCTGGTTCGGCAGGTGGGGAGTCAACTATGTCTACGGGACGGCCTCAGTGCTCCCCGCGCTTGAAGCGATGGATTTCCCAATGGATGATCTGCGCATCGTCAAAGCCGCCAACTGGCTTGAGGCGCAGCAGAATGACGATGGCGGCTGGGGAGAATCGTGTGCGTCCTATGCAAATCCAGCATGGCGTGGGAGGGGTGTCAGCACCCCGTCTCAGACCGCGTGGGCGCTTTTGGGCCTTATTTCTGCGGGGCGCGCAGATGGCGATCCAGCCAAAAAGGGGGTGGAATATCTGATCGGAACACAACTGGGAGATGGCTCCTGGGATGAGGATGAATACACGGGCACCGGCTTCCCCGGATACGGGAATGGTGACCGGAAATTCACGTCCCTGAAGGCAAATGAGCGAGATCTGATCTCTGAGCACCTCCCGGCCGGGTTCATGATTAAGTATCATATGTACAGAATTTACTGGCCCCTGATGGCTCTTGGACGGTACAGGGAACGCCTCTCAAGATCGGCATGAACATTGGTTCTACGCGAATTGAAAGAGGCTATTTCCAGGCACAACGACCCTGTTGCAAACAGGTTTTTCTTGTGCTAGCGTACCGCCGGGTTTCCACGCCTTTTTTCAAGGCCATACGGGTCTGCGAAGAGGACACAACTTGAGGACATTCTCTGAGACCGTATCGATTGAGACAGACCGGGCACCGGCGTTCTTCGACATAACAGAGAAAATAACCGACGTGGTCGGTCGTTCTGAGATTGAGAACGGCTTCGTCGTCATATTCAGCAAGCACACCACTGCTGCGATCAAAATCAATGAAGCCGAGCCTCTGCTGCTCAAGGACATGGAATGTTTCCTTGAGCGGCTGGCGCCTAAAGAGTCCTATTACGGCCACAACGATTTTGCGATTCGCACGGTGCACATGCACGAGGACGAGTGCCCGAACGGGCACGCGCATTGCCAGCACCTGATGCTGTCAACGAGCGAGCAGGTGCCGCTGATCGAAGGCAAAATGACATTCGGGGAGTGGCAGCGCATTTTCCTGGTCGAGTTAGACGTCGACATGGTTGAACTTCCAAAGAAGCGCGACGTCGTCATCCAAGTGGTCGGGGCCTGACCCCGCGACAGTAGCTCGGAGCGCGCCGGTCTCGGCGCGGCGTGCAGACCAGACCGAGGAGCCAGTGAGTGCCACCGGCCCGGTGACCCTTCCATTTGCTGAATCGGGCACCACAATCGAAGAATCTTTCGCTGCATGCGAACGGCTTACCCGTTCGCATTACGAAAACTTTTCTGTCGCAACCCGGCTTCTCCCTGGTGATCTACAGCGCCACTTCTTCTCCATTTACGCCTTTTGCCGGGGCGTTGACGACCTCGGGGACGAGGTCGGAGGCGACCGACTGGCGCTGCTTGACGCCTGGGAATCCGAACTGGAGGCGGTGTACTCCAGCACTCCATCACACCCCTATTTCATTGCCCTCCAGCAGACAATCCGCGAGTTCGATATCCCGAAAGAGCCGCTGCTGAAACTGATCGAAGCGAACCGCAGAGATCAGACGATCACCCGGCACTCGGACTTCAACGAGCTTCTTGAGTATTGCGAATTCTCCGCGAATCCCGTAGGCAGCCTGGTCCTCTACGTATTCGGCCACCGGGAACCTGAACTGCACCAACTCTCCGACTACACTTGCACGGCGCTGCAATTGACCAACTTCTGGCAGGACGTTGCGCGCGACTATGAGATCGGGCGCATCTACATCCCCCGCGAAACTATGGAGCGGTTCGGCGTCCAGGAAGAAGACATCAAGGAAAAACGTGCGACAACCGGGTTCAAGGCTGCCCTGAAGTTCGAGGTCGACAGAGCACGGGAGCTGTTCCGCAAGGGAATTCCACTGATCGACCGTGTTCACGGAAAAGCGCGGGTGGACATCGCGTTATTCACAGCCGGCGGAATGGCAATTCTGGACAAGATCGAATCCCAGGACTACGACGTGCTGACGCGCCGCCCTGCCCTGTCAAAGCGTGAGAAGGCAATGCTGTTCGCCAAGGTCCAGATCCGCTCGAAACTCCGCATGCACCCCCTGCCCGCAGGTCGCGGCAGAGGCCGTGCCTGATGACGGAGACCGTACGGCCGCCGTCCATACCTCCGTACGGCGGAGAGGCGGTGGACACAGACGCCGCGTACGCTGTCTGCCAGGCAATCACCCGCGAGGGCGCTAAGAACTTCTACTACGCCTTTTTGACGCTGCCGAAGGAGAAACGCAAGGCGATATACGCCGCTTACGCCTTCTGCAGGGTGGCGGACGACATCGCCGACGATGAAGACGCAACCGCCGACCGGGTCGCAGGTCTCTCAGAACTCAGAGAGACGCTGCTGGGGTCGTACGAAGGGAAGGCCAGAGGTGCGGTGCTCTCTGCGCTCTCCGATGCCGCTCAGCGCTATTCCATACCGGAAAAGTACTTCGATGATGTGATCAAAGGCGTGGAGATGGACCTCCGCAAGCACCGATACGCCACGTTTGAAGAGTTGCGGGAGTACTGCTACTACGTCGCCAGCGCCGTGGGGCTGATCTGCATCGAGATATTCGAATATACGGACCGCAAGGCCATTGAGTACGCCATAGACCTCGGCATCGCTATGCAACTCACAAACATCATGCGGGACGTGGCGGAAGACGCGGCAAACGGCCGGATATACCTGCCCAAAGAGGACATGGACCGGTTCGGCTATTCCGAAGAGGAACTGCTGGCCGGCGTCAACAACGAGAATTTCAGGGCGCTGATGGCATTCCAGGCGGCAAGAGCGCGCGAGTACTACGAGCGTGGGAGAAAGCTGTATCCGCTGCTGGACAGGCGTTCGAGAGCCTGTCCGAGAACCCTGGAATCTGTATACAGCCGCTTGCTGGACAGGATGGAGGCGGAGGATTTTCCGGTATTTGAGAAGCGCGTTAGCATCTCCAAGGCCACGAAGATCTCGCTGATGGTCCGTCTCTGGCTCCGCAGCGTGGCTCCGATCCCCTGGTAGCCCCGCGGCTAACCGGAGCCTGTCATGGCCGCTAGCGAAACGCGAAAACCGACCAGCATCATCATTGGCGGCGGCCTCGCGGGCCTGGCGGCAGCGACCCGTAGCATTCGCCATGGGATCACGCCCACCGTGCTGGAGAAGCGCGGCTACCTTGGCGGCAGGGCGTTCTCATTTACCGATCGCGAGACCGGCGTCGTGGTCGACAACGGCCAGCATATATTTCTCGGGGCATGCACGAACTACACCGACTTCATCTCTGAGATAGGCGCTCGCGGCAGTATCTTCGAGCAGGAGCGCCTGGATGTGCCTGCTCTGAAGAACGGCGTGGTCAGCAGGCTGGGCTGGTCCAGGATCCCCGGAATGGGCATGCTTCCATCTCTGTTGCGCTACCGGCACCTTGGGATGGCCGGCAAGCTCAGAGTGATCTACGGAATGATCAGGATCCGGCTCACGAGCCGGCGAAAAAACGCTGAAGCGCTCAACCGGCAGACGTTTCGGAGCTGGCTGGAGGATCGCGGCCAGAATGAGTCCACTATCGCGAACCTGTGGAATCTCATCGTGCTGCCCTCGCTCAATGACGATATCGGCGACGTCAGCGCGGACGCCGGCCTGATGCTGTTCCAGACGGCCCTCATGGGAAGTGGACGCGATGCCGTCATCGGCTACTCGCGTGTAGGCCTATCGGAACTGGCGGGCAAGCACGGCATGGCGTACGTGACTGAACACGATGGCGAGATTCGCCTCAATACCGAAGTGGCGTCTTTGTGGTTCGAAGGCGAGGCGCTCCGCGGTGTCCGGCTCGCAGACGGCAGCACCCTCGAGGCCGACACGGTGATAACCGCGGTGCCGCATTTTGCCCTCGGAAGCCTCCTGCCGGACGGCCATCAGAGCCTTGACTCGCTTGCTATAGCCGCCTCGCTGGAGACCGCGCCCATAGTTGGCATCCACATCTGGTACGACAGGCCCATATTGGACGACCCGTTCATAGCAGTCCTGGATAGCCCGCTGCAGTTCATATTCAACGTCACCGCTATTCACTCCGATCGCTCCGGCGCCATGGAAGAGCCGGACGGCGGGCAGCACGTGGTGATCTCCCTCTCCGGAGCGTGGCGCTGGGCTCAGATGGAGCGCCGGGAGTTGGAGGAAGTATTCGTCAGGGAGATGTCACGGGCGTTTCCTGCCGCCTCGGCCGAGCACGTCACGCGTTTCCTGAGCGTGAAGCAGGTTGACGCCACGTTCAGGGTCACGCCGGGTTCCAACGCCGCGCGCCTTCCCCAAAAGACAGCAATACCGAACCTGTTTTTGGCCGGCGACTGGACCGATACGGATTGGCCCTCAACCATGGAAAGCGCTGTGAAAAGCGGAAACCTTGCGGCGGACGCGGCGGCCGAGCACCTTTCGCGATGAGCAACCGGCTGCGGGTACTCATACTGGCGCCGTTCGGAGACGCCGGAATCGACGCGATCAACGGCTTCGGTGATGCGGTTCATGAGGACTGGCGCGATACCGGCGTCATGTGGGACCCGGAAGAACTCGGGGCGCGCCTGACGAAGGAGCGATTTGACGCCGTCGTAATCGAACGGGATTTTCTGTTCGAGGAGACGTTCGCCACCGCCGAAAACCTGAAGATTGCCGCGATCTGCCGCGCCGCTGTGAATCAGATCGATGTGGACGCCGCGACCGTTCACGGTGTCGTCGTTCTCAACACACCGGGCCGAAATGCCAACGCAGTCGCCGAACTCACTATCGGACTGATGCTGGCCGTCGCGCGGCGCATATCGGAGAGCGAGAGGTACGTTCGTGAGGGCCTCTGGCAGTCGCCCTCCGACCCTTACACGGCCCTCAGGGGCGCTGAACTGTCCGGCAGAACCCTTGGCATCGTCGGATTCGGCGCGATCGGCAGGAGAGTTGCAGAGATTTGCAAAGCCATAGGCATGAATATCATCGTGCACGATCCTTATGTCGACTCCGACGCCGTCGAAGCGTTCGGCGCTTCAGCGCGGTCGCTTGACGATCTCATCCGGACCGCCGACGTGATCACCCTGCACGCGCCGCCTGCGCCCGCGTCCACGGAAAATGGCGAGCCGCTTCTCGGCGCGACCCGGATCGCCACGATGAAGGCCCGCTCAATCGTCATCAACACGGCATCGGCCGAACTGGTCGATACCGACGCTCTTGCCGCAGCGCTGGCGGAGGGACGGCTCGCAGGCGCTGGCTACGACATATTCGAGACCGCGCCCATCGAGCCGAGCCATCCGTTCCTCAAGCTGGACAACGTCGTCATCACCCCCCATATCGGCGGGGCTACCGACGAAACAATCGAGCGGCATTCTCGAATGATTTCAGAAGATCTCGGCCGTTTCGTTCGGGGTGAGACGCCGGTCAACCTGGTTAATCCCGATGTCTGGGCGCGGCGACGTGGCTAACGTGGATAGCGCGGGCCGCAATGTACTGGCGATCGACATCGGCTCATCGTCCGTACGGGCAGGCGTTGCCGATGCGACAGGCAAGCTGTTTTCCACGGAGCGGCGGGCGCCGGCGATGCGCGAGCAGGGCGATGCCGGCGATCTGGCCGTCGAATTCGACCCCGAACAGATGTGGAATCTGGTCATTGAAACCGCTCGCGCCGCGGTTTCCGGCCTGGCGATAGATTCAGAATCAATTGCCGGCGTCGCAGTCACGTCCCAACGGCAGGGAATCGCACTTCTGGACCGTGACGGCAAGACACTGTACGCGGGCCCGAACAACGACATGCGAGCCGTGTTCCAGGGCGCTGCGATTGATGAGGAACATGCTGATCTAGTATGGCGCACGACCGGGCATCTACCCTCGCATCTGGCGGCATGGGCGCGCATCAGGTGGTTCCAGGAAGAGCGGCCCGCCCTGTTCGACCGGATTTCCGCGGTCGTCACCCTCTCAGACTGGATAGCTTTCCGCCTCACGGGAGAACTGTCCGTGAACCATGCTGCGGGCGTGGAGGCGGGCCTGATCGAGTTGCAAACCGGCGAGCCTGCCAGTGATATCGCGGAAGCCCTCGGCCTGTCCAGGGTCTCCGTCCCCCGGCCGGCCGCCCCTCTCGCTGCCTCCGGGAGCTTGCGCGCCGATGTCGCGGAAGCGCTGGGCCTGGGTTCGGATATCCCCGTATTCAATGCCGGTCCTGACACCCAGACGGGACTGTATGGCATGGGCGTCACAGCGCCCGGCGCCACGGGTATAGTCGCCGGCTGGAGCTGCGCCGTTCAGCGAGTCACCGACTGCCCCCTGCTCGACCCGGAGCGCGGTCTCTGGGCAGGACGCCATGTGGAACCCGGACGCTGGATTCTCGAGTCCAACCTTGGAATCATGGGCGGAGCGTACTCGTGGCTCTGTGGGCTGATCTCGCCGGGGCATGACTCTGGCGAGGCGATGAATCGCCTGAACCGGGACGTCCTGGACGCTCCCGCAGGCGGGAGTGGGCTCACCGCACATCTTGGCCCGGCGTTGACCAACATGAGTTCGGCCGAACTACGGGCCGGCGGACTGGTCTTTCCCGTGCCCCTCGCTCTCCAGGCTCCCACGCCCGGCGAGATAGCGCGGGCGGCACTCGAGGGTTTTGGCTTTGCAATCAAGAGTGGAATCGAACGAATCGATGAGTTGTCCGGCACACCTTCGACATCGCTGGCAACGTCGCTGGCTCTTGGCGGCGGCATGATCCGATCATCCGCATTCGCCGAATTGCTCGCCTCGATCCTTGGCCGTGAGATCGAGGTAGGGGGCGCTGATGCCACGCTCTCCGGCGCGGCGATGCTGGCCGGACGCGCGCTCGAAGGCAGCGCAGGCCCGAATGCCGCGTTGACGATCCGGGTCTCCCCGGATAGAGCGCTGAGCTCCGACTACGAGTACCTGTACGAGGAGTGGCTCCAGCGCACAAGGGCTCTTGGTGAAATGCCCGTTTAGGGGAGAAGCGATGTGAAACAAGGGTTTCCATCCGGACTTTCGGGTCTCACAATTATCCCCCCAGACATACTCAAGGACACATACTCGGGAACGGCTGAACCGACCGGGTTCTCGAAAACCAGAAAAGAACGCGACATGCCAGACCAATTGGACAGCCAGTGGGACATACAGAGAGAAGAGTTGCTCGAAGCAGCAAAACTGATGCTGTCGCGCGGCCTGGTCAGCGGCACCGCAGGGAACGTAAGTGTCCGGCTCTCAGAGTCGTCGGAATGGGAAGATCCTGAGAAGCCCGCGTTCCTGGTAACGCCGGGATCGGTCTCCTATGAGACGATGACCAGAGAGGACCTCGTAGTCGTCAACGGAGAGATAGAGCCACTCGGCGGCGAGCAGATCCCGTCTACGGAGTCTCTGCTTCACCACGCCATCTACAGGGCGCGGCCCGACGTTGAGTCGGTGATGCACTCCCACTCGCTGTTCGCGACGGTCGCGGCCGTGATGGGAAGGCCCATTCCACCCGTAGTAGACGAACTGGCCATCTACGTAGGTGGCTCGGTTGACGTCGCCGACTACGCTGAGCCGGCCACGGACGAGCTTGCCGAAGCAGGCGTGGCGGCGCTCGGCCAGAAAGGCGCATGCCTTCTCAGACACCACGGCATGTGCGCCGTCGGAACCTCGGCCGCCCGCGCGCTGGAAATATGCACCCTCGTGGAACGCGTCGCGCAGATATACTTCTATGCTGCTCTGGCCGACGGAGCCCATCCGCTCCCTGCCGATGTCATCGAGCGCGAGCAGGCGGTGTACCGGATGCGATCGGGATTCGAGGTTTAGCGGAGGCCGAAGCATGTATCGCGCGGCAACACAGACCACCCATCACCTTCCGGCTCCCAAAAGCCGGCGCCCTGAAGTGATAATCCGATAGCCAGATCCCGAAAGCCAAAGCCCGAAAGAGAGTAAACAGTGCCCGGAGTTCCTGCGTTCATCCTCAGGCGTCTTTACCTGAAGGGAAGTCTCCACAATCGTGATGACGGCTGGGGATTCAAACTCAAGAACACCCTTGGAGCCGGGTACGCCAGGGGCCTCATACCAGTCTCAGTCGATGGCGTAGAGATACCGATGGAGCAGTCGTTCTTCGATAAAGAAGGCGAAGAAACTTCGTTCACGGACGTCTCAGAAGACAACACCTTCGGGCTAAAGCTGAATCACGAAATCCTGATCTACTTCCGAGGAGACCCTCTGGAAATTGGAAACCGGAAGATCGCGATGGGGTTCATCGTTCCTGGTTTAGGAACCTTGAAATTCGACTTCAACGACGACGTGGCCACGGGTGGAGAGGTTGGGTAACGTTCCCGCGCGCATCGCGGTCACAGGTGCATCGGGTTTCTTCGGCAGGCACCTTGTAAGTCACCTCGCCGGACTCGAACAGGTCGAGTCCATCCTGGCGATGGACATAAGGCAACCGGCTCCGGAATTTGGCGAGAAGGTCATTTTCGTCCAGCGTGATGTCCGCGCGCCGATAGAACAGATTCTCGTCGAACACGGCGTTCAGGCTGTATACCACCTGGCGTATGTCGTACGGCCACCGCGCGATGTCGTCGAAGCCCGCACGATCAACGTGGACGCCACCGCTGCGCTGCTCCGTGCCTGCACCGCGGCGGGCATCAAGCGCTTCGTGTATCCAAGCAGCGCTACGGTCTACGGCGCCCACGCTGAGAATGCCGAGCCGTTCACGGAGACGGACGAGCCCAAACCCAACCCGGGCTTCCACTACTCCATCGATAAAGTGGCGGCGGAAAGTTTGATCGAACGCTGGGCTGCAGAAACGGATGACGCCGTCGCAATCACCTACCGGGGCTGTCCGGTCCTGGGTCCGGACACGGAAAACTTCATCCTGAACACGCTGAAAATGAGATGGCTGCCGGTCCCCGCATTCGCTAATCCCACCATGCAGTTCCTTCATATCGACGACCAGACGGCCGCATTCGACGTGGCCCTGACAGCTGATACGGGCGGTATCTACAACATAGCGGGCGGCGGCGCCGTGGAGTGGCGCAAGATGATCTCGATGTTTGGCAACCGGCCGGTTCCGGTTCCGGCACGGCTTCTTCAGCTCATGACCGCGGCAACATGGCTGCTACGCCTCCAGAACAGGTCCCCGGGCAATGGCGTGAACTTCATCCGGTATCCCTGGACCATGTCGACTGATCTCATAAAAACCAGGCTGGGCTGGACGCCGGAATACACGTCCGAACAGGCCCTTTTGGCGGTCAAGTAGGGTCGTGAGCACGAGTCCTGCGCCGATAATTATTGATACCGACCCCGGTGTTGACGATTTCATCGCCATTCTGATGGCCCTTCGCAGCCCCGATCTCGATCTCCTGGGGCTGACTACAGTCGGCGGGAACACATCCCTGGGAAACGCGACCCTGAATGCGCTGCGCACGCTGCGTGCCGGGGGCAGGCCCGACATAACCGTCGCCTCCGGCGCGGCCGAAGGCAGGACCAGGCCGTTCATCTTCGCGGACCACTTTCACGGTGAAACAGGCCTGGCAATGGAGCTCCCTCTACCTGACATGGAAGCACTGGAAACGTCTGCTGTGACATGGCTCGCTCAAACGCTCACCAATCGCTCCGATTCGATCACGCTATTGCCAGTCGGCCCGGTCACGAACATTGCCCGGCTGATCGAGGAGCATCCGGAGGCCGCAAACCGTATTGGTCGAATGATCGTCATGGGCGGCGCCGTGGACTGCCCGGGCAACGCAACTGACTGCGCCGAGTTCAATACCTGGAACGACCCCGAGGCGGCGGAAATCGTCTTCGGGTTCGGCATAGAGACAACGCTGATCGGGCTGGACGTGTGCAATCAGGTCGCCTTCACCCGGGAAAACATCCGTGAAGGCGCTGGACCCGGACGTCTGATGATGGACGCCTGGTTCGCGGAGCATCCCGACAGCAAAGAATTTCATCTCTGCGACCCCCTCGCAGTCGCGGTCGCCATCGATCCGACGCTGGTGCAGACCGAGTCGATCTCCGTGGCTGTGGACACGTCGGATGGCCCCGAAAGGGGCAATACCTCGCGCTGCACAGGGCGGGGCGCAGACGGCCCTCCGATTGACGTCGCGCTGGAGGTCGATGTGGAGCGGGCGGTCCGGATCATTAGCGCGCTCGCCCTATGACCACCCGACAATCACCAGTTTGAGGGTGGTTCTCTTACCCACGCCCTATGGCAGTTGGCAAGGTTTATCCCTAGTCAGGCTGCAGATACAATCGGATGTTAGAAACCGAGATGAAGTGGGGAGCGCGCCGCAGGGGGTTGCAGCGCGCCGGGGGAGCCGATGCCTACAACCGTGTTCCGACAAGTTGAGCGGGAGCTGCTCAATATCGTCCAGTCTGATTTTCCTCTGGTCGAAGAGCCGTTCAAAGCTATCGGGGAACGACTGGAACTTCCCGAAGCTGAAGTGATCGATCTGGTCGCCGACCTGAAGAAGAAGAACGTCATCAGGCAGATCAGCGCTATCTTCGATACCCGCCGTCTCGGGTACAAGACATCCCTTGTGGCCATGCAGTTTACGGACGACCAGCTGGACGATGCTGCGCACAAGATCAATGAGCACCCCGGCGTAAGCCACAACTACGGGCGCACCGGCCATTTCAATCTCTGGTTCACGCTCGCCGTCGGCCCTGACGAGTCTCTCGAGGACGCCATTGACCAGATGGGCATGGATACCGGCGCCCTGAGCTGGCGGCTCCTGCCGACAAAGCAATTCTTCAAGATTGGCGTCAACTTCGACATGGTGAGCCAGAAGAGCAACGCCAGGGATAATTTTCTTTTGGACGGGAGTCCTGGTAATTCCAAACCTAAGATCGACCCGGACTGGGATAAGGCTCAGGAACTTTCCGACCTGGACATCGCGGTGATACGCGAACTGCAGGAGGACATGGAACTCGTCAGCCGGCCATTCGATCCGATGGCTGAGCGGCTTGGCATGTCCGTTTCCCAGCTTTTCGCTTACGCCGATGACATGATCGCCCGCAAACTGATGCGACGCTACAGCGCAGTCCTTCACCACCGGCGCGCCGGGTTCGCGGCCAACGCCATGGTCGTGTGGCGGGTGCCGGAGGAACGAGCGGAGGAAGTCGGCCTGATCATGGCCGCCTCGCCGCATGTAACGCACTGTTACGAGCGCCCAACGTACGATGACTGGCCCTACAGCCACTATACGATGATCCACGCCGCGACCGAGGAAGAGTGCGAGGAGATCGCAGTAGAGATCGCCGAGAAGACAAATATCTCCGATCGGCAACTCGTCTACAGCACCCGCGAGTACAAGAAAACCCGCGTCCGTTATTTCGTGTAGGCCTGCCTGCTCTGAAACAACCCGTCCCGATATCGATACACGCCCGGTGGCGCTCGTTACAAAAAGGAGAACCCGTCTTGCCCGCGTACTACCCGATCTACCTCGACGTAAGGGGCAGAATCTGCCAGGTCTATGGCGGCGACGCCCACGAGGCCGAGCGCAAAATCCGCTACTTCCTGGAGTGCGGCGGCAGCGTCACTTTCTTTTCACCTGAAGAAGAGACCTGCGACGCCCTGCGGCAGCTCGCAGAGGAAAACGCGGTTAAATGGGTCAAGCGCCGTTACCAGCCCGGCGATCTGGATGGCGCATGGATAGCCGTCGTCGCCGATACCTCGGACGCCGACGTCAATGAGGCGGTCTCCGCCGAGGCGCG
>JADFPB010000142.1 GCA_022562515.1 Chloroflexota bacterium
GGCGCCTCCATGGTCCCGCTGATCGGCAGCACCACCGTGGGCGGCGTGCCGGTCGCCAGCCTGATCGAAAAGAACCGGCTGGAAGAGATCGTCCAGCGCACCCGCGACGGCGGAGCCGAAATCGTCGGCCTGCTGAAGACCGGGAGCGCGTACTACGCCCCGTCCGCGGCAATTGTGCAGATGGTGGAAGCGATACTTTTCGATACCAAAGCGATACTGCCATGCGCCGCATACCTGCAGGGCGAATACGGCATCGACGGCCTCTTTGCGGGCGTGCCGGTCAAACTGGGCGCCGGTGGCATCGAAGAGATCATAGAGGTCGATTTGACTGCGGATGAGGCGGCGGCCCTGAAATCATCAGCCGATGACGTTCAGGAGCTGGTGGACGTCATGGCGGCGAATGCCGGGTAGCCCCCGGCAATCAGGGTAATCGGGCGAACAAAACCCGGTCCCCGTAGACTTGGCCGTGAAAGTTGATCGCGAGTAGCGGCGGAAACGCCAGAATCGGGCGCTGAGGAGGCGACGGATGGGACGCATGATCCTCGTCTCTAACCGCTTGCCCGTCACGCTCCGCCGCGGGCGGGACGGCGCCATGGACATCGTTCGCAGTAGTGGCGGACTGGTCGCGGCACTCGGCCCCATCCACGAAGCCGGCGATGGCCTGTGGATCGGCAACGTGGGGGACCAGCTGGAGCCAGACGTCGAGAAAGACCTCTCCAGGCGCCGATACGTGGCCGTGCCTGTCTCGAACACAGAGACGAGGGGCTACTACTACGGCTACTCCAACTCCGCGGTCTGGCCGCTTTTCCACTACATGCCGGAGCGCGCGAAGTTCGATCGGTCTCAATTCGAAACTTATCGCGCGGTCAATCAGAGGT
Source organism: Chloroflexota bacterium (assembly GCA_022562515.1). Classification (GTDB taxonomy): domain Bacteria; phylum Chloroflexota; class Dehalococcoidia; order Lucifugimonadales; family Lucifugimonadaceae; genus UBA1151. The sequence continues at coordinate 879 of JADFPB010000142.1, forward strand.
TTGCCGATCAGATAGTGGAGTCCTATGAGCCCGGAGACACGATCTGGGTCCAGGACTATCAGCTTATGTTGGTGCCCCGTATGGTCCGGGAACGCCTGCCAGACGCGCGAATAGGCTTTTTCCTGCATATCCCGTTCCCGTCTTCCGAGATGTTCCGGCTACTGCCCGAGCGCGATGAGATTCTCCGGGGCCTGCTGGGCGCCAACGTGATCGGGTTCCACACCTACGATTACGCCCGGCATTTCATCAGCGCTGTCCTGCGCACGCTGGGCATACACATGCGAGAGGGAATTGCCCAGTTGGACGGACACCGGGCCGAAGTCGGGACGTTCCCGATCGGAATCGACACCGAGGCCTGGCGAAAGCTCGCGGTCAGCCGCGCCGCGGAGAACAGCATCCGGGAGCTGCGATCTTACTTTGGCGAACGACGCATCATACTCGGCGTGGAAAGGCTCGACTACACCAAGGGCATCCCGCTCAAACTCCAGGCATTTCGCCGCCTGCTCACCGAGCACAGGGAATTACTTGGAAAGGTCGTGCTCATTCAGGTTGTCGTCCCCTCCCGAGAGGCGATCGCCTCCTATGATGAACAACGCCGGGAGATCGAACAGATGGTCGGGCAGATCAACGGTGAATTCGGCAAACCCGGGGTGGTGCCAATCCACTACCAGCACCGGTCGACGCCGCCCGCGGAACTGGCGGCCCTGTACAGAATCGCCGACGTGGCGCTCGTAACGCCCCTGCGCGATGGCATGAACCTGGTCGCCAAAGAGTACATAGCCTGCCAGGTGGACGGTGACGGCACGCTCGTGCTAAGTGAATTCGCGGGTGCTGCCTCCGAGCTGGGCGAGGCCCTGCGGGTCAATCCGTGGGATGTAGACGGCACCGCCGAGACGATCTACCGGGCCCTGGAGATGGATCCGATGGAGCGCCGGGAACGAACAGCCGGCATGTTCAAGCGAATCAGAGCAAATGACGTCCACCGATGGGCCAGACTCGCGATCGCGGCGATAGAGCGCCCGGCGCCGGCCCAGTTCCACGCACCGGAGGCCAGGGACCCTGACGAGCTCGCGGCGCTGATAAAGCCAGAACTCGAGAAGGCAAAAAGGCCGGCGATTTTGCTCGATTACGATGGCACAATTCGCGAATTCACAGAGCAGCCACACGAGGCCCGGCCCACAGAGTCGATTCTCCGCGTCCTGAAGATGATCGAGCGCCATGAGAAGGCCCAGCTGATTCTCGTCAGCGGTCGCGATTCACACACCCTCGATGACTGGTTCAGCGGCCTCGCCATGACCCTCATCGCCGAGCACGGCGCCTGGACGCGTTTCAGCGGGGAGTCTGAATGGGCCATGGCCGGCCCGGTGATAGACCAAGAGTGGAAGCGGACTGTCCTTGCAATGCTGAACGAGTACACCAGGCGCACTCCCGGCTCCTCGGTCGAAGAGAAGACCACCGCCCTGGTCTGGCATTACAGGGCGGCAGACAAAGACCTGGGCAGATGGCAGGCGAGAGAGCTCACCTCTCAACTCGAGGACTACCTGGCAAACGAACCGGTTGAAGTCATCGAAGGCGCTCTCAACGTAGAGGTCAGGCAACAGGGCATAAACAAGGCCACCGCCTACCGCACGGTCGAGCAGGCGCTCGGCCCGTTCGATTTCCACCTCGCGATGGGCGACGACACAACAGACGAGGACCTGTTTTCCGCCATCCCCGACAGCGGATTCTCCATACACGTCGGCGGCGGCCCCAGCAGGGCCAAGGAAAGCATAACCAGCCCATCGGCAGCCAGGGCCCTGCTCAGGGCGCTCTTCAATGACCGGGGGCCAGCCAGTGATTGACCAACAATCGAAATGAGCGCCTTTTTCCCGCAACCAGGCATACACAGGTTGAGGGCCATACATGACATATAAGCCGATCGCTGACTACGGCATCATTGGTGATATGCACACCGCGGCATTAGTGGGACTGGATGGGAGCATAGACTGGCTGTGCCTGCCGGATTTCGATTCGCCGAGTATCTTCGCCGCGATTCTGGACGAGAATAAGGGCGGCTCTTTCTCGATCACGTCAGAATCCCCTGAGTCCCAGAGCCGCCAGTTCTACTTCCCTGAGACGAACGTGCTCATCACGCGCTTCTCGGATGCCCAATGCGTAGCCCGGATCGCCGACTTCATGCTGGTCCATGAGAGCGTCACCCCGGATGAGCATGAGCCCCACGGCCGGCGGGTGATCAGGCATGTCACCGGCATTCAGGGCGCCAGCCGGCTTCGCCTGGAGTGCCGTCCCGCGTTCGATTACGCCCGCTCAGATCACACCATCGAACAAGTAGATGGCGGCGTCATATTCGTCCCTGAAAAGGGGCCGCGCGTCGGCCTTTCCATCGATGGCCCATACCGCGTCGAAAACGGCGGCATCGTTCTGGAGTTCGAGTTGCAGGCGGGCGAGTCCCGGACGTTCGTCCTGTCATCGCGCGGGCCGGGCGACGAAGGTCTCGTCACGATGACTCCCGAAGAGGGTGAGGAGGAGTTCAGACATACGACCACGTACTGGCGCAGCTGGCTCAGCAAGTGCACCTACAGAGGCCGCTGGCGGGAAGTGGTATACCGGTCTGCTCTGACGCTAAAGCTGCTCACCTATGAGCCCACCGGGGCAATCGTGGCCGCCCCAACGTGCAGCCTGCCCGAAGTGATAGGTGGAGAACGGAACTGGGACTACCGGTATACGTGGCTTCGAGACACGGCCTTCATCCTCTACGCATTCATGCGGATCGGCCTCACCGATGAGGCGAAAGGATTCATGAGCTTTCTGGAGCGGATCAGCGCGCATCCGGGCCCGGACGGCCCGCTCAACCTCATGTACTCGATCAGGGGCGAAGCCGAACTCACGGAATCGGAGATCCCCCACCTTGAAGGGTATATGGGCTCCGGCCCGGTCAGGATTGGCAACGGCGCCCACAATCAGTTACAGCTCGATATCTACGGCGAGGTGATGGATTCCGTCTACCTTTACAACAAATACGGAGCCCCGATTTCTTACGATCTCTGGTCATCGCTTCGGAAGATGCTGAACTGGGTAGTTGATAACTGGGAACGTCCGGATGAAGGCATCTGGGAAGTACGCGGCGGAAGACAGCATTTCGTCCACTCAAAGCTCATGTGCTGGGTAGCGCTCGACCGCGGCATCCGCCTCGCAGAAAAACGCTCGTTCCCCTCCGACAGGCAGCGCTGGATTGAAGCGCGTGACAGGATTTACGAGCAGATCATGGAACGGGGCTGGAACAGGGAGCTTGGCAGCTTCGTCCAGTACTACGATTCTGAAACTCTCGACGCCTCGTCGCTCCTCATGTCAATGGTGTTCTTCATGTCGCCACAGGACCCGCGGATGCTCTCGACTATCGATGCCATCGAAAAGCATCTCACACACGATAGCCTCGTCTACCGCTATGACCTCGAAAAAGCGGCGCCCGACGGCCTCGCAGGCGAAGAGGGCACATTCACCATCTGCACCTTCTGGCTGGTTGAGGCCCTCACCCGGTCCGGCCGGCTCGACGATGCCCGGTATTTATTTGAACGGATGCTCGGCTACGCCAACCATCTGGGCCTTTACTCCGAGCAGATAGGCGTTTCAGGAGACCTGCTGGGCAACTTCCCGCAGGGTTTCACCCACCTGGGGCTAATCTCAGCCGCATTCAACCTCGATCGCGCGCTGGGCCGCCGGGGCATCTAATCAGAACCGACCTGACTCTGGCGCAACAGGACTGATCAGACCGTCGCCAGAGCCCCCACCGCATCCTGCAGTTTGCCGGTCGAGACCATGTGCTTGTTCATCCCAAGCTCTTTCGCGCTGAAACCCATTGCCAGGCCCAGCATCTGCGGCAGATGCAGTATCGGCAGGTCCACCGCGCTGCTGCGGTTCTTCTTGACCGCCTTCCCCTGGAACCCGTCCAGGTTCAGGTGGCAGAGCGGGCACGGCGTCACCATGGCGTCAGCGCCCAGGTCCTTCGCCGTCCCGGTATGCGTCGCCACCATCTTGAGGGAGTTGTCCTGGTTGATGAAAAGAATCGGCAGGCCGCAGCAGGCGCGCGAGCCCCTGAAATCGACCACCTCGGCGCCGGTGGCCTCGATCACCTGCTCCAGCGACGTCTCCCTCTCAGGCACTTCGGCGAATCCAAGCGCATCGCTCGGCCGGATCATGTAGCAGCCATAGAACGGAGCGAACTTCAGTCCCGAAAGATCGCGTACAAAATGCTCCTTCAGCCTGTCGAGACCGTACTCCTCGACGAGAATCCACAGCAGGTGCTTCGTGACCGTATCACCGTGATACTCCAGCCCCTCCGGAGCGAGTTCGGCATTTATCTCAGCGAGATAGTCTGAGTCTCGTGAGACGGCGTGCTGCGCCTGCGACATCACCCCCTGGCATGTCGAGCAGATAGTCATGATCGGAAGGCCCATCTGCTCGGCCTGGGCGAAAGTCCGGACGTTCAGCGTATCGCCCAGCTTCCGGTTCTTTTCCTGAAGCACTCCCGCGCCGGTGCAGGTGGCGTTCACCAGTTCCACAACCTCGATTCCGAGCTTGCCAAGAACCAGCTTCGTTGACGTGTAGAGCTCAGGCGTGCCGCCCAGGGCAACGCAGCCGGGCCAGAACGCGTACTTCAATTCTTCTCCTCAGCTTTCTCCACGATCGCTCGCACGGCCTTCTTCGATGGAATGCCATGGTCCCGCACCGGCGGCATCTTGCCTTTCCGCAGCGCGCTCAGGCCCACCGGAGCCATCGCGAGCTGGCCCGGGATGTTGAAGATTCCGATGCTCTCTATCGTCAGACGGGTTTCGTTGAGCCGCCCCGACCGCTTCACCGAGTTCACGAATGAGTCGGTGTGGCGAGAGCCAGCCGTGACCTTGACGCCGGCTTCTATGGCCTTGTCCCGCATCACCATGATGCGCTCCATCGGATCGACATCTTTGGGGCAGACCTCCACGCACTGCATGCAGCGCGTGCAGTCCCAGATTCCGGTCGGCTCGTTCAGATCCTTCAGCCGCTCCTCGGTCTTGCCGTCCCTGGGGTCCGCAACGAATCGATACGCCTTCGCCAGCGCGGCAGGCCCCAGGAAGTCTTTGTCCACCTCAAGCACAGTACAGTCGGACACACAACAGCCACACATAATGCAGTTCATCACGCCGGCCAGATGGACCATGTCTTCGTTGGGCGCCAGATACTCGGCCTTCGGCACGGGGCCGGTCGGCTGCATGTACGGATCTACCTGCCGGATCTTGTCCCAGAACGGATTGAAATCGGTTATCAGATCAGTGATGACCGGCATGTTGCCCATCGGCTCGATCGTCAGCGTCTCACCGGGCGACCAGACGCTATCGAACTTGGTCTTGCAGACCAGTCGAGCCCTGCCGTTCACGCGCATGCCGCAGGAGCCGCAGATCGATGCGCGGCAGGCACACCTGAGCGACAGCGTCCCGTCGATCTCCTCGCGGACCTTGATAAGAGCGTCCAGGACCGTGAACCAGTCCTCAACCTCTAACTCATAGTCCTGGAAATACGGCTCGGGCCGGCTGGTCTCGGGATCGAAGCGCCGGACCTTGAGGTTCGCCAGCATCTAATAGGCCCTTTCTATCGGTTCCCACTTCGTGATGGTTACGTCCGATGTCTCCAACCTGACACCCCCCGGACCATCAGGGTCCTTGAACACGTGCGTGTGCTTCAGCCAGTTCTCGTCGTCCCTATCCGGCATGTCGGTCCGAGCGTGCGCGCCCCGGCTCTCCTTGCGCATAAGCGCGCCCTGGCAAATCGACTTCGCCACGTCGAGCATGAAATCCAGCTCCAGGGCGAAGATGAGATCCGTATTGAACACCTTTCCCTTGTTGTCTACCGAGACCTGGGGATACTTGCCCCGCAACTCGTCTACTTTGGCGTCGGCCTTCTCCATGCTGGCCTGGTCACGGAATACGCCGATGCCTTCCGTCATGGACTCGGCGAGCTCTTTCCTGACCGCCGCCCACCGGATGCCCTGCGGCCTGTCGAGGAGTTCCTGGATGCGCTTCTTGTCTGACTCCAGTTGAGACTCCGATGAGCCGTTGCCCCCGGCCGATTTCACATACTCGGCCGCAGCGATGGCCGAGCGCTTCCCGAATACGAGCGTGTCCAGGAGTGAGTTCGCGCCAAGCCGGTTCGCGCCATGCACGCTCACGTTGGCGCACTCTCCCGCCGCGTACAGGCCCGGAGTAACTGTCGCACCGTCCAGCGTCGTCTTGATGCCCCCCATGATGTAGTGCATGCCAGGCCTGATTTCGATGGGCGATTCGCCGAGGTCGATTCCCCGGAACTCCACGGCCACTTCCTGCAGATACCCGAGCCGCTCTTCAATGAACTTCGTGCCGAGGTGCCTGAGATCCAGCAGCACGTTGCCGTTGATGCCACGCCCCTCGTTTATCTCGATCTGCTCGGCGCGCGACACAACGTCTCGCGAAGCCAGCTCCATGAATTCAGGCGCGTACTTCTCCATGAACCTGTCGCCATCCGCGTTGATCAGGTATGCGCCCTCTCCCCGGGCCGCTTCGGAGAGCAGAATCCCGTTGCCGGCCAGCGTGGTCGGGTGGTACTGGACCATCTCCATGTCCATGAGCGATGCGCCCGCGCTCCACGCCAGCGCCAGGCCGTCTCCGGTGCAGATCAGAGCATTGGTAGACGGCTCGAACACCCGCCCGGCGCCGCCGGCCGCCCTGCTCA
>JADFPB010000143.1 GCA_022562515.1 Chloroflexota bacterium
AATGCTCAACCCTGAACATGCCCTGAAATGGCGGGCGGCGAACCGAACTTCCCTATGGCGGTGTCTGGATCGAGGGTTCCAGACGGGGCTGGCTGCGGGTGTTGCGCGGACTCAGACGGCAGTGCCGCAGCGGCCGAGACTCTAGAGCCTCCGGAACTTCTGGATGCGCTGGCCTTCCAGGACTTCGCCGACGTAAAGGTCGCTGTGAGAATCGACCCAGATACCGTGCGGCGCGTAGAACATCCCGGCCTCATCGGTCGGGAAGCGGCCCCAGCGGGTGATCACGTTGCCGTTCAGATCGGCTATGGAGATCCGATTTCGCAGCTCAGCGACGTAGGCGATGTCGTTGCCGTCGATGTAAACGTCCGTAGGCTGGATGAAGTCGGTCCAGGTAGCTACGTGCCCCCCCTGCAGGTCGAATACCTGGATCCGGTGATTCTCACGATCTGCGATGTAGGCGAGGTCTTTGTGGATCCAGATGTTGTGGGGCAGATTGAAATCGCCATCCCAAACACCGGGGAGATCGCCGGTCTGGCCCCAGGAGAACTTGTACTCGCCTTCGGCAGTGAACACATGTACCCGGTTATTGCCGTAGCCATCCGACATGTACAGATCGCCATTTGAGGCCACGGTGACATCCGTCGGCCTGTTGAAAGGCTCACCGTCGTGCGGCTCGTCTTTGACGCCGAGCGTCCTGATGTGCTCGCCAAAGCGGGTGAAGTTCTTGACCGTGTGATCCGCGCTGTCAGCCAGCCACAGTGTTCCATCCTTACCGAAGCACATGCCGTGCGCGCTCGGAAAGTGGCCCTCGCCAAAGGACCGCTGGAACTCCCCGTCGCGGTTGAACACCATCACGGGGTGGTCCGAGCGATTGAAGACGTAGACGTCGTCGTTTTCGTCGACCGCTACGGCGCCGACCTGTTTGAAGACCCAGCCGTCCGGCAGTTGCGCCCAGTTTTCCTGCAACTCGTACCGGTAATCGCCGGAACCGACCGTGATCGCCATCGCTCTTCTTCTTTCGTGTGGTTCTTTAGTGGGCGCAGAGTCTACTCCTTGTCCAGGGGTTTCGGAGGCTCGGGGACTCCGGCGTTTTGCCTCCTGGCGTGATCGGGGTGCAATAATGCCGCGTCGAGGCATTTTTTGAAGCGGGGTGTGCGGTGCTGTTGGACGGGCAGGTAGCAATCATCACGGGCGGCAGCAAGGGAATCGGCAGAGCGATTGCCGCCGCCTATAGCAAAGAAGGCTGCGCGATTGTCATTGCTGCGCGCACGAAAGCCGATGTGGAGGCCGCCGCCGCACAGATCCGCGACGCGGGCGGCCAGGCGCTCGGTGTAGTCGCCGACGTTTCGGCCGAATTGGACGTGGACCGAATGGTGGGCGCCACACTGGACGAGTTCGGCCGCGTCGACGTCCTTGTAAACAATGCCGCAGCTATCCATGGGCCGATCAGCGCGGTCGATCTTGAGATCGGGAAGTGGCGCGAGGTGATCGACGTCAACCTTACGGGCGCTTTTCTGTGTGCGCGAGCCGTCTTGCCGCATATGTACGCCCGCGGCAGCGGCAAGGTCATCAACATTTCGAGCATCGGTGGCCGAAAGGGAGGCTGGGGCCGCGCCGCGTACCGGGCGTCCAAAGCGGGGTTGATCAGCCTGACTGAGACGCTGGCCGCGGAGGGCGCTGAGCACGGCGTGGACGTCAACTGCATCTGTCCGGGAGGAACCGACACCGAGATGGTTCGCATCGCGAGTGGCGGCCGGGTAAATCCCAACTGGGTGAAGCCGGAGGAGATCGCCTCGGTAGCGCTATTTCTGGCCTCTGCAGGAGCGTCGGCCATCACCGGCGAGGCGATCGACGTGTTCGGCAAGACGAACCCACTGTTTCGCCCGCGGAATTAAAGACGGTGAACGGGTCTTATGCATGCTCGCGTTCTCTGAGGATACGCCGCAGTATCTTGCCTGTTGGTGACTTTGGAATCTGGTCTATGAACTCAACTTCGTGGATCTGCTTGAATGAAGCCACCTTGCTCGCGACGAACGACATCAGGTCTTCAGCTGATGCCGTGGATCCGTCTCGCGGGACGACAAACGCTTTTGGCACCTCACCCGCCTCCGCGTCTTGCTTTCCAACGACACAGGCATCGGCGACGTCCGGATGTTCCAGCAGCAGGCCCTCAAGCTCCGCGGGCGGCACCTGGAAGCCCTTGAATTTGATGAGCTCTTTTTTCCGGTCGGTAATCCACAGCCGGCCTTCGCTATTCGTTTTCACGATATCGCCCGTATGCAGCCAGCCGTCTGCGGTGATCGTCTCGGCGGTCGCATCGGGGTCGTCGAAGTAGCCCTTCATCACCTGTGGGCCGCGTACCAGCAATTCGCCTTCTTCCCCGATATCGACATCTGTCACGCCGTCTTCGACGTCTACCACCCTGGTCTCCGTGTCTGGTAGGGGGAATCCGACGGAGCCCGCGCTCCTTCCGGGCGGGCGCATGTAATCCAGATGGGTGATGGGGGATAGCTCCGTCATTCCATAACCCTGGATTAACGGGCATCCGAGGGCGTCTTGGCCCCTGTCCTGGAGGTCTGCCGACGAGGGGGCGGCGGCAACGAAGCCGAGCCGCAGCGATGAGAGGTCGCGTTCGCTAAGGCCCGGGTATGCCGTCAGGCCAAGGATCACAGGTGGGACCGTGCAGAAAATGGTGATTCGTTCCTGCTCAATGATCGATAGGAGGGTCTCCATGTCGAAGCGGCCCATCATTACCTGCGTCGCTCCCGCGGCGATCGCGGGACCCATCAACACGTTCAGGCCATATATGTGGAAGAGAGGGAGGTGGACGAGTATGACGTCCTCATGCCGCCAGCTGCTCTCCTCGCCACCGCGCTGCAAAAACTGCTGAATGTTTGCGGTCAGGTTGAAGTGCGTGAGCATCACGCCCTTTGACAGGCCTGTGGTGCCTGATGAGTACGGCAGGGCGGCCAGGTCATCGCGAGGACGCACAGTGACGTCCGGGGGCGTGGAGCTGCCGCTCTCGATCAGGTCATCCAGCGACTCGCTGCCATCTACAGCGTTGCCAATGACGATCAGGGTCATGAGCTTCGGCGTGTTGGGCCTCGCGAGCGCCGTGACCTCGAGCAGGGACTCATGGACGATGAGCGTCTCGGCGCCACTGTGGTTCAGCTGGTGCGCGATCTCACCTTCCCGATATCCCGAGTTGATCGTCGTGAGCACGGCGCCGGAGGAGATGACGCCATATGCGGCGACTACGTATTCGAGGCAATTGGGGGCAAGGAGCGCTACGCGATCGCCTTTCGCAACACCGCGCTCGGCGAGTGCGGAAGCCAGGCGGTTGGAGCGGTCCAGGAGCTCTGCGTAACTGGCCCGGTTGTCGCCATCGATGATGGCCGTCTTGTCTGGCCATCGCTCGGCGGCTCTTTGCAGCAAGGTCTGGAACGGGATCTCTTCGTATGAGCCGATCGATTTCCAGGGCGAAGTCAATGTCATGGCCGGCGTCTCCTGATTTGGTCTCTCGTTGGCCTGGTCGGCATTTTAGCCAGCCGTCTCAAAGTCCGCCATTTACCGCCTCAGAGTCGACTTCTCAGATAGTGATTCGGATGCCGGGAGGAATCCACCCCGCTAAATGGCCTCGCAGATACTGCCGGGCGCACATGCCGGTACCGGCCATCAATAATCGCGATACCCGCGTTCTTTAACGCTCGCGCAGCAGTTTAGATGTGACGGTGCGAGTTCGGGAAACTTGCAGCGCGGCCGTCCAGGGGCGGCCATCTATCTAACGGGGAAGCCGTTGTTCCGCCAGGGGGGCGTGAACAGGATGCGGCCCAATTGGGGGTGAAGAATGACTACCGAATCGGATGTTTCTCAGGAAAAGTCCGGGATGAGCGTAACGGACGCACGAGGGCGCCTCGCGTTCCTCGGGTTTACCGAGGCGGATGCGCGACTGCTCCAGACCTTGAAGCCGTGGGCTGAGACGATCATCAACGACTTTTCTAAGGAGTTTTATGACAGGTCTTACGAGAACCCCGGTTTCCGGGCGGTCGTCGAACGCTACGGGACTACCCGGAGCACGCTCGAGGCAGCACAGGCGGGTTATGCGCTGTCCTACTTCAGCGGCTACCCCGACGAAACGTATATCCGTTACAGGGAACTGATCGGTCGCCGGCACACGCAAATTGGCGTAGAGCCGCAGTATTACATCTCGTCCTACGGCTTCTATAACGATCATCTGATGCCGCGGATTCGCAAGCACCTCTGGCGCAAGCGAGGCAAGGCGGCGAGAGCGATCGAGGCACTTCAGAAGCTGATGCTGTTTGACCAGGCCATCATCATGGACGCCTACATCGGGGGCCTGATTGACGAGCAGCGCACCCTTATCGACAAGGTCGTTGTGACAGCTGAGGGTGTGGGCAAGACTTCCGAGCAGCTCAGCAGCGCTGCGGAGCAGGCCGGTGAAGCCACCCAGGGCATCGCGAACGCGAGCCAGGAACTGGCCAAGGGCGCCGGTGAGCAGACAGAGGCGATTCAGACCTCGAACGACTCAATGAACGAGCTGTCGACCGCCATTGAGCAGATCGCGACCGGAAGCCAGAAGCAGGCCGAAGGCATCGGGTCTGTCCAGAACATCGTCGCTCAGGTTGCGCAGGCTTCGGGCGAGGTGGCAAACAACGCCCAGAGCGCATCCGAAGGCGCCCGCACGGCTGAAGAGGCCGCGCGCAAGGGCGGCGAGATGGTCAAGCAGACCGTCGAGGGCATGGAGAAGATCCGCGGCGCCGTTGAGCGAGCCGCTGAGCGAATCGCAGAGCTGGGCAGCCGCTCGGCTGAGATTGGCAACATCATCGAGGTAATCGACGATATCGCCGCTCAGACGAATCTCCTGGCTCTAAACGCAGCAATAGAGGCAGCGAGAGCCGGTGACCAGGGCCGCGGCTTTGCGGTAGTGGCTGACGAGGTCAGGACACTGGCCGAACGTGTCAGTGACGCCACCAAGGAGATCGCGGGTCTGATCGAGGCGGTCCAGGATGGCGTCCAGGCGTCGATCAAGGCCACCGAAGAAGGCACAAGCGAGGCCAACGGTGGTGCGGAACTCGCGCAGCAGGCCGGTGAGGCGCTGCAGACGATTGTGGAGGCCGCCGGATCAGTGGCGAGCCAGGTCGAGCAGATCACGGCCGCGGCGGAAGAGGTTTCGGCCTCTACCGACGAGATGGTGACAGCCATCGGCGAAGTGAGCGCGGTGACGGAAGAAAACACCGCAGCCACCGAGCAGATGACGGCCAGCGCGTCCGAAATCACCAAGGGCATGGAAGGTGTATCCGCCATCGCAGAGCAGACCTCCGCATCGGCACAGGAGCTTTCCGCCTCATCAGAGGAGATGAGCGCCCAGGTCGAAGAAGTTGTCGCCGCCACCGGCCAGCTCAACGAGCTGTCAGCCCAGTTGCAGCAGGCCATCGACGAAGCCAACAACGAAGATGAAGCGAAGGCCGCGTAAACGGCACCAGCTTCTAAACGCATGAGGGCAGGGTGACCCTGCATCCGCCACGGGCGGATTGGTCTGAGGCGGAAAAAGGGGGGAAACGAAATTGGGTCTGGCATATGTGGGAGTGAGCCACAAGACTGCTTCGACGGAAACGCTGGCAGCAGTCGCCGTAACCGGGGATGATCTTCCCGAGGCGATTCGCAGGCTTACCGGCGACGTCGGCCCAGGGGTCATCCTGTCCACCTGCAACAGAACAGAGCTTTACGTTGACGTAGAGGACAGCGAATCAGCGATCGAAGGATTGACGGGGTATCTTGAATCGCTGGCGCTGGCAGCCGGAAGTGGCGTGGATACCGCATCCATTCGGGATGCGGTCCGCGCCGCAACCGGTGGAGAGGCGGTCGACCATCTCTTCAGAGTGGCGGCCGGTCTCGACTCAATGGTCATAGGCGATTCCCAGATCAGCGGCCAGCTCGAAAAAGCTCTTGAGACCGCCGCTGCGACAACCGCCGTCCCGGTGGCAGTCGACCTGGCAATCTGGCATGCATTGCGCGCCGCCAGAAGAGTGCGGTCACGGTCGGGGCTTACCGGCTACGCGCCGTCGATGACCAGAACCGCCGTCCAGTTGATCGAATCCCGGGTAAGCGATCTCAGCCAACTCCGGGTCGGCGTGATCGGCACCGGCGCGATGGGCCTGCTCATGATGAGCCGGCTCAAGCGACGTGGTGCACTGGACCTGACAGTCGTCTCTCGCAACCCGGCCCGCGCTGCTCAGGTTGCTTCCGATTTCGGGGCTCGCCATGGCGCAATCAACGGGATGAGCGGGCTTCTTTCAGACCTTGATGTCGTAATCGCATGCGCCGCGGCCCGCGAGCCGATCATTACGGCCCGGACGTTGGAAAACGTCGATCGCTCAGGCCGGCTAATCGTGCTGGACCTCTCGGTGCCGCCTGCAGTCGCACCTGATGTGGAGGCATGCGATGGCGTCGAATTGCTGGGCCTTGAAGACATCGAGGCCATCGCCCAGTCGACTGACAGTCCAGTGAGAGAGGCGGTGGCGCGTGCCGAGGCGATCATCAGCGATGAGATCCAGCGCTACCAGGCCAGCGATTACGAGTGCGAGGCGGTTCCGGTGATACGGGCCCTGGGCCAGATGGCTGAGCTACGGCGGGTTATCGAATTAGAGCGCGCGCTGAAGCAACTGCCGGACGCCGACGAGCAGACGGCGCGCGTTATCGACTCGATGTCGAGGGCTCTGGTGAAGCGGCTGCTGGCCGACCCGATCGACTTCGTGCGCAAGTCGCGCGGCGTCGATGAAGTCGCCGAGATCTACTCTCTTGGCGGTGAGGAGCTTCCCGCAGGCTACCCGGACCCGGACGATCTGTCGCGGGCGGCCTGACGGACGAAGTCAGACCCAGCCTGCGGCCGCCATCGAGCCAATGGCGATGAACGCGAACACGACGACGATGCGAGCGAGGAGCCGCAATCGCCTGACGCTGGCCTGGAGCTGGCTCGCCTGCTCCGGCGATGGCGGGCCCTGAAGCGAATCGGTGAGCCGGCCCATTATCATCGCAGTTCTGGCAGTAGCCAGGCCAAAAGCGAACATGATGAAAGTAGCGATTATCCCGATTCCGATAGCCCAGCCCCAACCGGTGTCGAATAGCTGATCGTATTCCCGGCCCGGAGTGCGAGCTATGAGCGCGAAGCCGGATCCAATTGTGATTATGGCAAGGACGGTGAATACCGGACCCATCAGCTTGCCGACTGATCGCATCGCGGGTCCGCGCACCTCAGGGCTCAGGATAGAGAGTCTCGGTTCCATGATCAGCGTGGCGAATATCGCTCCGCCGGCCCAGACCACACCCGGCACGATGTGAAGAAGGCGAATCACGATAATCTCGGTATCCAACGGCACACTCTCCGAATCTGATTCTTTCGTGCGGGCCCTCCCACAGGCCACTGGGATTATAGTCGCGCCCGGTTACAATTCCGGCACTTTTCCGCGACTACATACGACTGAAAAGCGATCGGCGCGCTATGAAATATCGTCATCTCGGGAATTCCGGCCTTGAAGTATCGGCAATCGGCCTCGGCACCAACAACT
>JADFPB010000144.1 GCA_022562515.1 Chloroflexota bacterium
ATGAGATGTCGAGTACGAACGGCGGCTCCTCGTTGGCGGGAACTGCCCAGGCATGTGGATTGGCGCCCAGGCGCGGCTCCGCGCCGAAAGTCGGAACCGTGTTCGCGCCGCCGCCGGTTATGGCATAGCCGATCATGTCGTGCGGCAGCGCCATCATGGCGTGGTAGGCCATCATGCCGAAGTGGCGTGCGTTGCTGATGGTCACCGCTCCGATGCCGACCGCGCGCGCCTTCTCGATCGCGATCTCCATGCTCTTAGGGCCGATTACCAGTCCGAGAGCGGCGTCGGCGTCGATGTTCGCCGTGGACGGACTCTCGCGAACGATCTTCCAGTTGGGTGAGGGATTGATGAACTGGTCGTTGAACATGTCCACGTAGCGCCGGAGCATGTTGGAGACGCCGTGTGTGTCCACGCCGCGTACGTCTGATGAGACCAGGACGTCGGCTGACAGCGCCGCATCCTCGGTGCTCATGCCCATCTTCAGGAAGACCTCCGTCACGGTCTTGCGAAGGGGCTCCGGCATGATGCGGACCTCGTCTTCGGCGGCTACGTGAAAGTGTTCAAGCATTCCTGTTCCCGTTTCTGTCGTCGCGCGGCTTAATCGACTCGCGCCGGGATTCTACGCCTGCCGCTCCCTGATCGTGTGACCAGGGTTCGATACACTCAGCGCCCCGCAATAGCATCATCGCCCATGGAGCACAGACATATGCCTGAAGAGATCAATCGCCGTTGGACTCTGGCCGCGCGGCCAGTCGGCTTTCCGAAGACGTCGGATTTCCGGCTTGATGAGCAGCCCATTCCCGAACCCGGACACGGCCAGGTTCTGGTCGCCACCAGGTGGATGTCGCTGGACCCGTATATGCGCGGGCGAATGAACGAGACGACCGGGGCCTCATACACCCCCGGCGTCGAGATCGGCCAGCCGATGCAGGGCACGGTCGTGGGCGAGGTGCTGCAGAGCAACTACGATGGGCTCGCCGTCGGGGACATGGTTGAGGCGGGCCTTGGCTGGCAGGAGTACGGCGTCATAGACGGCGCGACTGCCCGCAAGATCGACCCTGAAGCAGCGCCGATTTCAACAGCGCTCGGCGTGCTCGGCATGCCCGGCCTGACAGCCTATTTCGGCCTGTTCGAGGTAGGCCGGCCGGTCGCGGGCGATACCGTGGTCGTATCGGCCGCATCTGGGGCCGTCGGCGCCGTGGTGGGCCAGCTCGCGAAGAACGCGGGCTGCCGTGTGATCGGCATCGCGGGCACACAGGAGAAGGTCGATTACGTCGTCGATGAGCTGGGATTCGACGCCGGTATCAATTACAAGACGGAAGACGTCTCAGGGCGGCTGACGGAGCTATGTCCTGATGGCGTGAACATCTACTGGGACAATGTGGGCGGCGACATAAGCGACGCGGTGATAGAGCAGATCGCGATCAAGGGCCGCGCCGTGGTCTGCGGCCTGATCTCGCAGTACAACGCCGACCCGCCTCCGCAGGCGCCGCGCATCGCGGCAAGAATGCTGCTGACCCGGCAGGCCCGTATGGAGGGATTTCTGGTTTTCCAGTTCGCCCACCGCTACGACGAGGGGCGCGTTCGGCTCGCCCGCTGGGTCAGCGACGGCTCCCTCAAGTACCGGGAGAACGTCGTCGAAGGCTTCGAAAACGCCCCCGCAGCGTTCATCGGCCTCATGAGCGGCGCAAACTTCGGCAAGCTGCTTGTCAAAGTCGGCTAGGGCCGGGCCTGCGTTACGTCGCGCTGCGGTCCACGTAGACCGTCTTGGTCTCCGTGAAGAACTCGATCGCCGCCTTGCCCTGCTCGCGCGAGCCGGATGACGAGTCCTTCATGCCGCCGAACGGCACCTGCGGCTCGACGCCGGCGGTCTCGCCGTTGATCTTCACGATGCCCGCCTCGATCTGGTTGGCGAAGTCGAGTGCGGCGTTCAGGTTGCTGGTGAAGATTCCGGCGCTAAGGCCGTAAACGACGTTGTTGGCGATGTATGTCGCCTCTTCCACGGATTCGGCAGGAACTATGGCCAGTACCGGGCCGAAGATCTCCTCGCAGGCGATGAAGGCGTCCGGCTTGACGTTGTCCATTACCGTCGGCTGAATGAAGTGGCCGTTTTCGAAGCCATTTCCGGTCGGAATTCCACCGCCGGCGAGCAGATTGCCGCCCTCTTCTTCAGCCCGCTTGACGGAGTCGACGATGTTCTGCCGCGCCGAGGCGTCGATGACCGGCACCACGATGTTTTCGGCGTCTGCGCCGGGGCCGATGGGCAGGGCCTTCGTCTTCTCTACCACGAGATCGGTGAAATCCTTCAGCGCGCCTCCAACCACGATGGCCCTGGAAGTTGCGGTGCATTTCTGGCCGGAGTACTTCATCGCCCCGGAAACCGTAATCTCCGCGGCCTGCTCCATGTTGGCGTCCTCCAGGACAATGACCGGATTCTTGCCACCCATCTCGAGCTGGTATCTCGTGTTGCGCCGCGCGGCCTCAACCGCGATGCCGCGCCCGACCGGCGTTGAGCCGGTGAACGAGATCGCCCGCGTGCGGACGTTGGTGACCAGTTCGTTGCCCACTTTGCCGCCCGCTCCGGTGACCAGGTTGAAGACGCCCGCGGGCAGCTCCACCGCCTCCCACATTTTGGCGATGAGGGTGCCGACGTGCGGCGTCGCGGACGCCGGCTTGAGCGCGATGGTGTTGCCGTATACGAGCGCCGGCGCCATCTTCCAGAGAGGTATCGCCAGGGGAAAATTCCATGGGGTGATGAGTGCTACGGCGCCGAGCGGCACGCGCTGGGTGTAGAGCAGGATCTGCGGATTTATCGATGGGACCACGGAGCCGACCGGGTTCATGCCCTCGGCGCCGTTGTACTGGAGGATGGCGACGGCGCGGCCCACCTCGCCGCGCGATTCGAGGATGGCCTTGCCGCACTCACGCGTGATCGCCTGTGCGTACTCTTCCGCGTTGGCTTCCAGCCATGTCGCGGCCTTTGTGAGGTAGCCGCCGCGCACCACGGCCGACATGCGGCCCCAGCTCCGAAACGCCTCGTCGGCCGCGGAGATGGCGTCAGCGGCGTCGGACTCGCCAGAGGACGCGAACTCGCCGATGACATCGTTCGTGTCGGCCGGGTTGACGCTGGTCATGTACTCCTCGGTGCCGGGGTCGACCCATACGCCGCCTATGTAATTCTGATGTCTGTCTGCCATCTCGATGTGCCTCTCTCTAATCTGGTGAGACCGGGCTCTGGGGCCGGCCATCGACGCGCGATAGCCGGGTGTCTGCTCTATCCGTGGGCCGCAATGCTGGCACTCGTGTCTTGACGTGTCAAACGGGATGCCCCGACCCCACCGGGAGCGAACCTTCTGGCAGCGCATCGGCCGAACTCACGCTAGACTTGCGCTCCCGCGCCCGCGATGGACTACCGCAGGGGCGGTATCGATTGGTGGAAATGGTCAGAAGCGGAGTAGCAGTCTGGATGTCAATGGACGGCTTCAAGCTGGACGGCAAGGTGGCGCTGGTCACGGGCGCCGCGCAGGGAATCGGACGCGCGATCTCAATTGCCCTGGCCGATGCGGGCGCGACCGTGGTCGTCAGCGACATCGCAGCTAAATCGTCTGCTGTAGATGCTGTCTGCGTTGAAATAACCGCAGCCGGTGGCACGGCGTCTGCATGCGAGCTGGACGTGACCGCAACTTCGCGGTTAGCTGCCGTGTTCGATGGTGTAGTAGCCGACAGTGGTCGCCTGGACATACTCGTAAATAACGCGGGGATTCTGGTCCGCAAACCGGCGCTCGAGATTACCGAGGAGGACTGGGACCGGGTATTCAGCGTCAACCTCCGGGGCCTTTTCTTCTGTGCGCAGGCGGCGGCGAAACACATGGTCGCGCGCGGCGATGGCCGGATCATCAATATCGCCTCACAGCGCGCGCTGTCGGCGTCGGCGGGCAACGCGCCGTACATTGCCAGCAAGGCCGCGGTGGCGGGATTGACCCGTGCTCTCGCACTCGATTGGATCTCCTCAGGCATCACGGTCAACGCGGTTGGGCCTGGGCCCGTCGATACGCCTTTGCTAGCCGACGCGTCACCAGAGATGGATCTGGACATTGTGCGTCGATCGCCGGCCGGCAGGCGGCTCCAGCCGGAAGAGATCGCCGGCGCAGTCGTGTATCTCGCCAGCCCCGCGGCCGCCGCCGTCAACGGCCATCTGCTGCTGGTTGATGCTGGCTGGACGATAGCGTGAATTCCCCGGACGAATTAATCGGAGTATGAAGAATGACTCTGCCAACTCACGGTCGATACGCCTACAGCCCGATCGTCGGTCGGCCGGACTACACATGGCCGGACGGCAAACGGCTCGCGATATACGTTGCCGTCAACGTGGAGCATTTCGAGTTCGGAAACCTTCTCGGGCACGCGGCGGCGAATGAAAATCCATGGCCCGACCATCGCAACTTCGCCTGGCGGGATTACGGCAATCGAGTCGGCATGTGGCGAATCCTGAAGATGCTGGATGAGCTGGGACTGCCGGCGGTCCATAACCTGAACTCCTCAATATACGAATACTGCCCGGAAGTCGTGGAAGCGATTCGCGCCCGTGGAGACGAGATCGTCGCGCACGGCAGGACAAACTCTGAGCGCCAGGGGACGCTTTCAGAAAGGGACGAAAAGCGTCTGATCGACGAGGTCACGGCAACGATCACACGCCACGAGGGCAGTCCGGCGAAAGGCTGGATGGCGCCCTGGATGTCGGCGAGCCTTGTCACGCCCGACCTGCTGCAAGAAGCCGGTTACGAATATTCGTTGGACTGGCCCTGCGACGACCAGCCGATCTGGCTGACCACGCGAAACGGAAGGATCCTATCGGTTCCATATCCGGTGGAGATCAACGACGTGCCCCAGATGCTGGCGCGGCGGCACACTCCCGAAGAGTTTGCGCAGATGATCATCGACCAGTTCGAGGAGATGCTGGAGCAATCAGCCGATCAGGCGCTCGTGATGCCCATCAGCCTGCACACCATGGTCACCGGCCAGCCCTACCGGCTGCGACACGTGAGACGGGCGCTGCGTCACATCGTGGAGCATGCCGGGCGCGAGCGGATCTGGTTTACGCGAGCTGGAGAAATCGCTTCGCATTGCGCTTCGCTACCGGCCGGAGTCGTTCCGGGAAGTTGACCCTGTTCTGACTCGCCCCGGCCAGGCTCACGTTAGACTGGCCCGAATCACCCCCTTTTATTGACAGCGATCGACCCCTGATCGGGAGTAGCGGCAGACCATGAAATCAAATCCCATGCGCGAAGCCGTCAGTCGCGGCGAGGTCCAGATCGGCACCTGGGTCAACATGATTCGCAACCCGGCGATTCTCACCGTCCTCAAAGCAGCTGGCCTCGATTTCGCTCGCGTAGACATGGAGCACGCGTCGCCCTCCATGGAGACGATGACGACCATGGCTCTGCTCGCCCGTGCGCTCGACTTCCCGATCGTCGTGCGGCCGCCCGAGGCCAATCGCGAGTGGATCACGCGCCTGCTGGACGCCGGCGTATGGAACCTGCATTGCCCGCAGGTCGACACCCCCGAGCACGCCCGCGAGATTGTCGAGGCATCCCGCTACTCGCCGATGGGATCGCGCGGCATGACGGGTAATAGTCCGGGAACAGACTATGAGTCCGGCGGCACCGCAAGGGAGCGGCTCGACAATGCCAACAAACAGGTATTCGTGACCGTCATGTTCGAGAGTGGCGGCGCATTCGACCACCTGGACGAGATCGCTTCGATGGACGGCATAGACGCCCTCACGCTCGGCCCAACAGACCTTGCGCAGGATCTCGGCGTCTTCGGAACGCCTGACGAGGAGAAGGTGATCGACGAACTGCGCGACAGGATCATCGAGGCTGCCAACAAGTACGGCAAGACCACAGCCATGATGGTCAATTCCCTGGAGCAAGCGCGCCAGTGGAAAGATGCGGGAGCGCTGCTGCTGTCCTACTCATCGGACGTCGCAGTATTGCAAGCCGGGTATCGCGAGGCCCTGAAAGAGATCAGGGAGTGAGTAATCGGGGTGGGGAGGTGACAGGCAATCAGAGAACGGATCGCCCAAACGTCGTTCTGATCATGGCGGACGATATGGGGTACT
This sequence comes from Chloroflexota bacterium, assembly GCA_022562515.1. GTDB lineage: Bacteria > Chloroflexota > Dehalococcoidia > Lucifugimonadales > Lucifugimonadaceae > UBA1151. Next base: position 6,122 of record JADFPB010000144.1, read on the forward strand.
CGGACATCGGTCCATACGGCGGGGAGATTCACACGCCGAACCTGGACCGCCTTGCCGCATCGGGCGTGCGTTTTTCACAGATGTACAACTTCGCGCGTTGCTGCCCGTCGCGAGCTGCGCTGCTGACCGGCCTTTACCCGCATCAGGCCGGGGTCGGCCACATGACGAACTTCATACCGGACGCCCCCGGCTACCAGGGATTTCTCAACGAGAGCTGCGTCACCGTCGCCGAGGTGCTGCGGACCCGCGGCTATCGGACGCACATCTCCGGCAAGTGGCACGTGGGCGACGTTGCCGGAGACCCCGCCCTGCCGCCTGAGATGCGCCGCGGCTTCGACCGAATCTTCGGGCTGGGCAGTGGCGGCAACTACTTCCACAGGCCCGAGCTTTGGAACGACGACCAGCCGTACGTCGACGACTCCGAGGACTTCTACTTGACGGACCAGATCGCCGATCACGCAGTTGAGATGATCGATGAGAGCGCAGCGGCGGACATCCCTTTCTTCGTCTACACGGCGTTTACCTCGCCCCACTGGCCGCTGCAGGCGCTGGAAGAAGACATTGCCCGGTACGAGGGTGTCTATCTGGGCGGCTGGGACGCGACGCGCACGGCGCGCCACGAAGAACTGAAGGGCCTCGGCATCCTCGACCCGAAGTGGCAAATCACTGCCCGAGACGAAGCCGTGCCGGCGTGGGCAGATGTTGCGCATGGAAAATGGGAGGCGCTGCGGATGGCCGTATACGCGGCGCAGGTCGACCGGATGGACCAGGGAATCGGCCGCATTCTGGACGCGCTGGACCGTAACGGCGTCGCCGATAACACCCTGGTCATGTTCCTGTCCGACAACGGCGGCTGCGCCGAGTTCCTTCACGAGGAGGGCCGGCGGGAGCCGGATGAGATTTTCGCCGGCCTGAAGACCCGCGACGGGCGGGCCGTGCGGGTCGGCAACGACCCGGCAATACGGCCCGGCGCTGAAGACACCTACATGAGCTATGACGTCCAGTGGGCGAATGTCAGCGTCACCCCGTTCCGGCGTTACAAGCACTGGGTCCACGAAGGCGGCATCTCTACGCCGTTTATCGCACGGTGGCCCGCCAGGATCAAAGAGTCTCGGACGGTCCATTCACCCGCCCAGATAATCGATATCACAGCCACGATCATCGACGTTGCCGGCGCCGACTACCCAACGGATTTCGGCGGCAACGAGATCACGCCGCTCGAGGGTGAAAGCCTGATCGATGCATTCGACGGCGGCGGATGGTCGCGCGATAAGCCGATGTTCTGGGAGCACGAGGGCAACAGTGCTGTTCGCATGGGCCAGTGGAAGCTGGTGCGTGAGCAAGGCTTCGACTGGGAGCTGTTCGATATGATTGAGGACCGCACGGAATTGAACGATCTTTCGCCTGCGAATGCCGGGCTCGTTCGTGAAATGTCCGGGATGTACGAGTCGTGGGC
>JADFPB010000145.1 GCA_022562515.1 Chloroflexota bacterium
TCCCTTTCTACGAGCCCCGGACGAACCTGACGAGCGGCGGATTCTCCTGCATGGGCTTCGCTTTTCCGGCCGCCCTCGGGGCGAGGCTTGCAGAGCCGTTCAAGCAGATCGTCGCGGTCGTCGGCGACGGCGATTTCATGATGACGATGCAGGAAATGGCAACGGCAATGCAGTATGGAATCGACGTCGTGGTTGTCGTGCTCAATAACCGGGGCTGGTATTCAATCCGCGACCTCCAGAAAGGCGCATTCGGTGAAGATCGCGACTTCGCGACCGTGTTCAACGACGCCGGCACGCCCGACTTCTACGCAGCCGCCAGGGCATTCGGATGGCACGCCGATCGCGTGGACGAGCCCGACGGCATCGAGAAGGCTCTCGAGCGCGCGTTTGGCGCAGGCGGTCCCGCGCTGATCGAGGTCGCGGTTCAACAGGAGTTCCCGTACTCCGGCAGCAACGTCGTCGGCTGGTGGGATGTGCCGGTTCCCGAATATCTGGAGGTGCGCCGCGCCGCATATGTAACCGAGCGCGAAGAAGTGCAGGCGCCCCCGAAGCGAACCCGGTGAGCCCAATGAGCCCAGTGAGCAAAAATACGTGAAAATCACATCGGTAAAGACTTTCATCGTCGATGGCGGCTTCAGGCCGTGGACGTTCGTGAAGATCGAGACGTCCGACGACGGCGTGGTGGGCTGGGGCGACTGCACGGACTGGGGCTCGCCAACGGCGGTTGCGGCGACGGTTGAGCGCTACTCGGAGTGGGTGATCGGCAGGGATCCGATGCAGGCCGAGGCGATCTGGTGGGACCTCGCAGCCAGCTCAGTGCGCCACACCGGCGGAATCGCATGGAAGGCGATGTCGGGCATCGACTCGGCACTCTGGGACATCCGCGGCAAGGTTCTGAACGCACCTGTCTGGCAACTGCTCGGCGGCAAGATGCGCGATGAGTTACGCCTCTACTGGTCGCACTGCGGCTCCACGAGAGCAAGCCGCTCGGAGCGGCTCGGCGTGCCGAAGGTCGAGACCACAGACGACCTCCGGGCGCTCTCCGAAGAGGTGCTGGAGCGGGGCTACACCGCCATCAAGACAAACATGTTCAATCTGAAGGACCGGCCGGATGCGCAGCCGATTCGCAACCATCCCGCCCGGCACGCGGGAGACGCGCCGGCGTCGGCCATCCGCAACGCCGAGGCCATCGTCGGCACGTTCAGGGAAGCGCTTGGCCCGGACATTGGCATCGCTCTCGACGTGGCGTTCACCTTCAAGCTCGGCGGCGCGATCAAGCTCGCGAAGGCGCTCGAGCCGTTCAACATGATGTGGCTGGAGATAGAGTCATACGACCCCGCCGCTCTCAGGCTGATCCGCGAGTCGACCGACACCACCATCTGCACTGGGGAGAGCATCTTCGGAACGCAGGGCTTCAAGCCGTATTTGGAGCTGCACGCCCAGGACATCATCATGCCCGACCTCGCATGGAACGGCATCACCATGGGCAAGAAGATCGCCGACATGGCCCACTCCTACGACACTCTGTTCGCTCCCCACAACTGCCACAGCCCGATCAACACACTGGTCTCGGCGGCAGTCAGCGCAACCGTGCCGAACTTCTTCATCCAGGAGTTCGACGTCGACGACGCCCCCTGGCGCGACGACATCATGACCCACCCGTTCGAGATCAAGAACGGCCACCTCCAGATCACCGATAGACCCGGCCTCGGGTCTGACCTGATTGAAGAGGAACTCCTCAAGCACCCGCCAGTCGAATACCCCGGCGCGCGCTAACGCCCGCTCCCCGGGAAGACTGCCCGGACATCATCGCAGTCAGCTTCGTGGCCGAGCCCGCGAGGAACATGAGGATCTCGGCCTGAGCGGAGACAATTCGCCTCCGACCCGCCCAGCAACACCTCGATCCTTCGCGTCAGGCGGCTAAACAACGTCCGTGGGAGGTGCGCCCTGGCCGAAGGCGCCATTCTGGCGCAGGTCCGCGATCTCGCTGCGTGAGTAGCCGATCTCTTGCATGACCTCGTCGGTGTGGGCGCCGAGTTGGGGGCTGGGAAGCACGGCTTCCGGCGGGGTCTCGCTCATTTTGTAGATTGGACCGACGGTTTTGACGCGGCCGCTTTCCGGGTCGTCCTGCTCGATGATGATGTTGTTGGCGAGGGCCTGCGGGTTGTCTGCGAGCTCCTCCGGGAAGCGCACGGGGCCGGCGGGCACGCCGGCAGCCCGAAGGCGTCCAATCCATTCTTCCGACGTTCGGGTAAGGAAGAGTTTTCCCGCCTCATCGATGAGTTTCACGAGAACGTCCTGGTATTCCGGGGCGCCAGTATCGTATTCGGGGTCGAAGCGCGGGTCGTGGAGACCCAGCGTATCCATGAGGCGTTTGCGCAATGGATCGGAGAGGCACCCGACCATGATTACGTAGTCCGATGTCTTCCAGCTGCGGTAGTAGAGTCGGAAAAGGACCGAACCCCGAAGCTGCATACGCATAGGCAGCAGCTCGTCGAATGGAACGCCCGAATCCCTGAGCAGGGGAAGGTCGTTCTCAACCCACTGCTGGGTGGGTGAAGGGTCATCGACCAATCGTGTGATGGACAGGGTCTGCAGCATCAGGCCATTGGCGAAGAGCGAAAGTTCGATCTTCTGGCCCCTGCCGGTCTTCTCACGGCTGAAGAGCGCGGCTGAGACGGCTGCGGAGATGGAGTGTCCGGTCGACAGGTCGATGAACGGCGCCGACCAGACCTGCATCAACTCGCCATCCACAATTTTGGCCTCTGCGGAGATAAGGCCGGTGTAGCCCTGCATGACCAGATCGTAGCCGGGCAGGTGGCTGTCCGGCCCTTCTGAGCCGTATGCGGTGACCTCACAGTAGATAAGCCGCGGATTGATCTTCGAAAGTGTCTCGTAGTCGATGCCGAGTTTGACCGGCACGTCCGGCCGGTGGTTTGTGGTGATGACGTCTACGTACTCCGCCAGCCGGTGCACGGCCGCCCTGCCCGCTTCGGAGGCGAGGTCGAGGGTAATCGAGCGCTTGCCGCGGTTGACGGCGATGAAGACGCGCTGCTCGCCCTGTGCGCCGACTGCGGGCCGGCGCCAGGGGTCGCCCCGCGGTGGTTCGACCTTGATCACATCGGCGCCGAGGTCGGAGAGGAGCACGCCGGCGAAGGGTCCTGCGATGATTTGCGAGAACTCGGCGACTTTTACGCCCTGCAGCGGTCCGGTCATTCAGCGTCCTTTTCGGGCCCTTTGTTCGGGGGATTAGCTACGGGCTGGGCGGGGACTATATTCGCTCCGGCTACCCCGGCGTCAAGCCGCTCGATACTGTGGCGGCCGGCAACTGTCACGTAAATTGACTGTTCCCACCATGCCATGTTGGTCACCCGGTCGCCGCCCATGCGGTAGCTCCGCAGCAGGCTGCCTGAATCTACGTCGACCACATCGAGAGTTCCGTTGAGCCAGCGCGCTACCCAGAGCCGTCCGTATTCATCGAACTGGATGCCGTCGACGCTGGGCGATTGGAACTCATGGACGAGTTGCCGGTTGGATAGCCCGCCGTCATCTGCCAGATCGTAGGCCGCTACGGAGTTGATCTGGGTGAGCGCGACAAACAGGCGACGGCCGTCGGGATGGATGGCGAGGCCGTTCGGGTATGGCAGGTCGGAGTCGAGGCGCCGGATAGCCCGCGCGCTATTCTCACCGTCCATCTCAATCCGGTAGATGCAGCCGGTTTGGCCCGGCTGGCGGTTGGGGTCGGTGAAGTAGACATTGCCGACCGAGTCCAGGAAGACGTCGTTCGGTCCGTTATAGGGTTCGCCCTCGTATGAATCGGTCAGGATGTCCATCTCCCGCGATGTGGTGTCGAAACGGATGATCCGATTTTTCCGTTTGTCGGCGACGACTACATGTCCGCGGCCGTCGTATTTGACACCGTTTGGCAGACCTCCGGTGTGTACCCAGACTTCGAGCGTGCCGTCCGGCTTCAGCCTGCCAAGCGTCCCTTCCGCCATGTAGTTGACGAAGTAGAGGTCGCCCGCAGCGTCAAAGGCGGGACCCTCCGCGAAGGTGATGTTGGCTACCACCGGGTGAGGGACGAGGGTCTGGGGCAGGTCAGGAGGATTTTGCATCTGGGAGATGAAGCTGCTCGCCACTCGCTGGTTTTATGGGTTTCATGTTCTGGGCGGTCTGAGATGAGGGCGGCAACTTAGCACCTGCCGGGCCGCCGGGCAAGCTAATCGGCAAGTTAGGTGTTACTAAACATTTACTTTTGGCGTGGCCGGCACGGTGTCCGATAAGGAGTTGGGGGAATAGACTCGCTAGTCGAATTCCCGCACATCACGCGGGAGCCGTGGCCAGAACATTGCCAGAACATTGCCAGAACATTGAAAGACGCTTGATGTCACGAATCTCTACCGAAAGCCTTGCGCGATCTGCCGCCGCTCATCCCTGGCGGACGCTCCTGATCTGGGCCGCAGCCGTTGTCACCGGCGTGTTACTGATCGTGACGCTACTTGGCTCGGCAACCACGTTCGAGGGCCAGTTCACGAATGACCCGGATTCCCAGGTCGCGCAGGATCTCATCGAAGAGCGAATCCGGCCGACGCATGCCGACGAGGTCGCCCTGTTCCGATCTCCGACGCTGACCGTCGACGATGCTGTGTTCCGGAGCGCCGTCGAGGAGTTCACGGAGCGGACGCGGGAGCTCGGCTCAAAGATCATCAACTTCGAAAACGAGTCGCTTCAGATCACCAACTTCTATGAGACCGGCATCGATGCCTTCGTCTCCGAGAACAGGAAGACGACGCTCGTTCCGCTCACCATGGCGGGCGATATTGGCGACGCCAGTGACAACATACAGGACGTCATAGACATAGCCGAGGAGGTGGCAGCGGATTCGGGCATAGAGGTCTTGCTCACCGGCCCCGCCAGTATTGGAATCGACTTCCAGAAGATAGCCCAGGAGGACCTTATCAAGGGCGAGTCCATCGGCATCGCCATCGCCCTGGTGATCCTGCTCCTGGTATTCAGGGCGGCCGGCTCGGCATGGATCCCCATAGTGGTGGCGCTGATCTCGATCATGCTGGCGATTGCGGCCGTCTCGGTCATCGGCCAGATCAGCGAGTTCTCATTTTTCGTCACCAACATCATCACGATGGTCGGCCTGGCCGTGGGCATCGACTATTCGTTATTCATAATCGCCCGCTTTCGCGAAGAGCGTGCGCGTGGCCTGGAGAAGCACGATGCCATTGGCCGGGCCGGCGCGACTGCCACCAGGGCGGTCGTGTTCTCCGGCATCACCGTCGTCCTGGCGCTGTTCGGCATGGTGATGGTGCCGACGACCGTCTTCTTCAGCATCGGGCTCGGCGCCGTGCTTGTCACCATCATCACTGTGATCGCGGCCCTGACCATGCTGCCGGCGATCTTGAGCCTGATTGGTGATCGAGTAAACGCCTGGAAGCTGCCGTTCATTCCGGCCGCCGATGGAACCCACGATGACGACACTGGAGGTTTCTGGAACACTGTCACGAGAATCGTCATGGGACATCCGTGGCCTGCCCTCATCATCGTCGGCGGCCTGCTTGTCGCGGCGACCATCCCCTATTTCGGCATCAAAACCGGCGCTGCGGGCATCGACACTCTCCCTGATGGGTTCAGGTCCCTGCAGGCCTTCAACGTCCTCCGGGAGGAGTTCCCCGGGCAGGTCGGTGGCGTGTCCGCGGCCGACATCGTCATCGACGGCGACGTTACCGACCCCGAGGTGCAGGCCGGCATTGAACGCCTGAGGTTGTCTCTGGAAGGCCACCCCATCTTCGGCGCTTCCACCTATGAGACGTCTGACGACGGCGTCCTGGGCCATACGGGAGACCTGGGCCGCCTGAAAGTCGTCATGCCGGTCGACAGCGCGACGACGCTGGCTACCGATGCCATCAGCGAACTCCGCGAAACGTACATCCCTGATGCGCGGATTCCAGCGGATGTGTTCGTCGGCGGCCAGGCGGCGATCAACCGCGACTTCTTCGATCTGGCCGACAGGTGGACTCCGATCGTCATCACGTTCGTGCTGGCGCTCAGCTTCGTCTTTCTGCTGGTCGTGTTCAGATCGATCATAGTGCCCATCAAGGCCATACTCCTGAACCTGTTGTCTGTCGGCGCGGCATACGGGCTTCTGGTGCTGGTGCTGCAGGAAGGCGTCGGAAACGAACTGTTTGGTTTCCAGCAGGTCGAGACGATCGAGGCGTGGCTGCCTGTGTTCCTGTTCTCCATCCTGTTCGGCCTTTCGATGGACTACGAGGTGTTCCTGCTGAGCCGAATCAGGGAGCGCTACGACCAGACCGGGAACAACGCGGATTCGGTGGCGTTCGGCCTTCGCTCGACCGCAGGAATCATCACCGGTGCGGCGTTGATCATGGTGGCGGTCTTCGGCGGTTTTGCGCTCGGCGACCTGGTGATCTTCCAGGAGATGGGCTTCGGGCTTGGCGTCGCGATTCTTGTTGACGCCACGCTCATCAGGGCCATCCTGGTGCCGGCCAGCATGAAGCTGTTGGGCGATAAAAACTGGTACTTCCCGAAGTTCCTGGAGTGGCTGCCAGACCTCCGCGTTGACGGTGGGACACCCGAGTCCGAAGGTAATGCTTTGGATGCGGGAGAGGCTTCACCGACCCTCGCCCCCACAACCGCAACTGAGGTGGCTGGGGATTGAGTCCTATGCCCCGGCGCCATATCTGGCGGCAGGGCCGCGTCTCCACAACGTGATGGACGCGGCTCTGTCCACAGGCTAGCAAAAGTAATAAGGAGAAATCAGATGGAAGCGTTCGCGATTCTTGGAATGGGTCTCGGCATTCTTGCAATGGGTCTCGGTGCTACGGCATACATGAGATTGGAGAAACTTGTAAAAGAGTTGAAAGAATCTGATGTTTTGAAGAAAGACTGGAAATGACCTGACCCCTCAAACGAGTCCAGTTGAAACCTCAGATACTGAGCGCACTTGAGGGGAGGCAGATATGCCGAGGAAAGGTCATAGGCCGGAACAGATCCTGAACAAGCTCCGGCAGGTTGAGGTATCCGTCGCCAACGGCAAGAGAGTCGGCCAGGCAGTGCGTGAGATCGGTGTCAGCGAGAACACCCATTCGACTTCGCTCAGGGCAGGCTCTACTACCGCTGGCGCCAGGAGTACGGCGGGCTCAACCTTGACCAGGCCAGACGGCTGAAGAAGCTCGAGCAAGAGAACGCACGGCTGAAGCGAACGGTTGAGGCGCTGGTCAGCTTGATGGTGGTACGGGCGTGGATGCGCTGGTGGGTTGGGGGAGCTTTTAGCTTCGGCAACAAGTGCTTGTTCTGGGCTTCCCATCGCTGGCCCAATGCAACCCCAAAGCTGGCATAGAATTGGATGGTCAATTGGATTTATCTGATCTCTGCCGGTAATCAGCCGGCGTTAGTCCGCTAATCCAGGCCGCAGAAAAGCCATGTTTCGATTTTTGACAGCCGGTGAGTCGCACGGCCCCGGACTCACGGTGATCGTTGAGGGGGTTCCGGCCGGTGTGGCCCTGACGGAGGGGTACGTCGCGACGCAGCTTGCGCGCCGCCAGAAA
>JADFPB010000146.1 GCA_022562515.1 Chloroflexota bacterium
GCCCCATTCTGTTGAGGTGTAGCCCCAAAGACTCACCGCTTGAACTTCTTGTACCGTATCCGCTTCGGCTCCACCGCGTCCGGCCCCAGCCTTCTGATCTTGTCCTGCTCGTAGTCCTCGAAGTTGCCCTCGAACCACTCCACATGGCTGTTGCCCTCGAACGCTAGCATATGGGTGCAGATGCGGTCCAGGAAGAACCGGTCATGGCTGATCACCACCGCGCAGCCGGCGAAGTTCACCAGCGCGTCCTCCAGGGCCCGCAAGGTCTCCACGTCCAGATCGTTGGTCGGCTCGTCCAGCAGCAGCACGTTGCCGCCCGAGCGCAGCACTTTGGCCAGGTGGACCCGGTTGCGCTCGCCGCCGGAGAGCTGCCCGACCTTCTTCTGCTGGTCGCCGCCCTTGAAGTTGAAGGCCCCGCAATAGGCGCGTGAGTGCATCTCGGCGTCCCCCAGCCGGATCACGTCGAGCCCGTCCGAGATCTCCTGCCACACGGTCTTGGCCCCATCGAGCCCGTCGCGCGACTGATCGACATAGGCCAGCTTCACCGTGTCGCCGTAGCTGATGGTCCCGGCGTCGGGCGCCTCCTGCCCGGTCAGCATCCGGAACAGCGTGGTCTTGCCGGCTCCGTTCGGCCCGATCACGCCGACAATGCCGCCCGGCGGCAGCGAGAACTCCAGCCCCTCGATCAGCAGGGTCTCGCCGTAACCCTTGCGCAGCCCCGCGACCTCGATCACCTTGCCCCCCAGACGCGGCCCGTGCGGGATGATGATCTGGGCCCGGCCGATGCGCTCGCGCTCGGACTGCCCGGCGAGCTCGTTATAGGAGCTGATCCGCGCCTTCGACTTGGCCTGCCGGGCGCGGGGCGACTGGCGGATCCACTCCAGCTCGCGGGCCAGGGTGCGTGCGCGCGACTTGTCCTCGCGGCCCTCGTGCTCGAGGCGCTTGGCCTTCTGCTCCAGCCAGGACGAATAGTTGCCCTCCCAGGGCACGCCCCGGCCGCGGTCCAGTTCCAGGATCCAGCTGGTGATGTTGTCAAGAAAATAGCGGTCGTGGGTGATGATCAGCACCGTGCCGGGGTATTCGATCAGGTGCTTTTGCAGCCAGGCGACGGTCTCGGCGTCGAGATGGTTGGTGGGCTCGTCGAGCAGCAGCATCTCGGGCGCCTCGAGCAGCAGCCGGCAGAGCGCCACCCGGCGCGCCTCGCCGCCCGAGAGGGTCGCCACGTCCGTGCCGTCGGGCGGGCAGCGCAGCGCCTCCATGGCGATGTCGACCTGGGCGTCGAGGTCCCACAGACCTTTGGCGTCGATCTGGTCCTGGAGGGTGGTCATCTCCTCCATCAGTTGGTCGGAATAGTCCTCGGCGACCTGCATGGCGACCTCGTTGAAGCGGGTCAGCAGCGCCGCCTTGGCCGCAACCCCCTGCATCACGTTGCCGCGCACGTCCTTGGCCGGGTCGAGTTGGGGCTCTTGCGCCAGGTAGCCCACCCGGATGCCCTTGGCCGCCCAGGCCTCGCCGGTAAAATCGGGGTCCAGCCCGGCCATGATCCGCATCAGGGTCGACTTGCCCGAGCCGTTGACCCCGACGACGCCGATCTTGACCCCGGGCAGGAAGCTCAGGCGGATGTTCTCGAACAGCTTCTTGCCGCCGCCGAAGGTCTTCGCGACCCCGTCCATGTGATAGACGTATTGATAGGATGCCATGCTGCGCGCCTGCCTCTCGCGGAGGGTGGGTGGTTCGGTTGCGGCGTGCTTTAGCGCCAAGCGCACCACAGTGCAACGAGGCGCGTTACTCTTGCTCCGCCTCCGCCTCCGCTCCAACTCCGCCTCCGGCGCCGGCCTCAGCGAGCGCCAGATCGACAGCACGGCGAAATAAGCCGACGCCCCGACCCAGAGCCAGAAGATCGCCGGCGAGGCTTCGCGCGCCTTGAACTCCTCCGGATGGATCAGCACCAGCCGGAACGAGGTCGCCGCCCACAGCACGGTGACCGGGATGGTCACCTTGCGCCAGTCGCGGACCCGGAACGGGTGGACGTATTTCCACGGCACGAAGGTCAGCAGGCAGCAGGCCACGATCACCGCCAGGTTGGTCCAGGGGTTGGTCTGCAAGACGTGGAAATACAGCACCACCAGGTTCCACAGCGCCGGGAAGCCGACGAAATAGTAGTCGTGCGACTTCATGCCGACATTGGCGAAGGTGTAGAGCGAGACCGCCATGATGGCGGCGGCGGCGTAGACCTCGGTGCCCTCGGGCACGAAGCCGAACCAGTAGATCATCATCGCCGGCACGGCGACGTAGTTGAAATAGTCGATCACGTTGTCGAGCGTCGCGCCGTCGAATTGCGGCGTCATCTCGAGCACCTTGGCGCGCCGCGCCAGGGTGCCGTCGATGCCGTCGACGAAGAGCGCCAGCCCGAGCCAGATGAACACCGCGATCTTGTCGCCGTCGAGGATCGCCAGCAGGGCCAGGAACCCGAGCACGATGCCCGAGGCGGTGAAGGTGTGGACGGCCCAGGCGGCGGCAACCTTCTTGCGGTGATGTTCGCCCGGCTTCTCGTCCACTGTGCCGCCTCCCTGGTGGCCCGCTGTTAGCCCGATCCGCTCCCGCCCGCCCAAGACCTGCCCGATGTCTGGACGCGCGGGCGCCGACTCTAACGCGCCAATGGCCCAAAGGGAAAGGGCTGGCCATCAGAGCGTAGCGGATTTGTGACCCGGGCTCCGGCCCGGCATTGCCGGCGGGGGAACTCCGGTGTCAGGTCTCCGACCCGGGCGCCGTCTCGCGGGCCGCCGCGCGCAGGTCGAGGCCGGTCCGCGACAGGAAGCCGAAGCCGAGCGTCAGGGTCAGGACGATCGAAAAGACGCTGACCAGCAGGATCATGGCCAGCGCCGTCGCATCGGGCGTGCCGACCGAATTCAGGGCAAATCCGGCCCCGATGACGAAGCCGCCGGGAACCCGTATCAGGCGGCCGAGGATCATCGCGATACCGGCGATCACCATGACCAGGATGCCGTCCATCAGGCTCAGGCCGATGCCGAGCGCCAGCCCGGCCCAGATGAGATGCGATGCGGCGGCGAATTTCATCGCCGCGCTGAGGGCGACGATGCCTATCTGGCGCAGCGCCGCGCGCGGCCAGACGATCCCCTCGCGCAGCCCGGCGCGAAGTTCGGCAAGCGGTTTGCCGCCGCGCGAGGCGATGGCGTCGAGCGCCCGGCTCGGCCAGCTTGCGTCCCAGCCCAGCGTGGCGCGACTTCGAAACAGCAGCCACAGAATGCCGCCGAAGATCACGAGATTGATCCCGCCCGCCATCGCCAGACCCCGGCCAAGCCCAGCCACGGCCGCCGGCGCCACGCTGGCGGCGGCGAATGCGAACAGGGCGAACACGACTCCATCGACAAAGCGCTCGATCATTGCCGTGACCAGGACGCAGGCGACGCTCAACCCTTCCAGCCGGGCCACCAGCCACGAGCGGACCAGCGGGCTGATGCCGAGCGGCACCAGCGCTCCGGCGGCGTAGCCGGCCATGATCGCGCCGAACAGACGCCGCACGGTCACCGGCTTGCGGTCGAACAGGATCTGGCGCCATTTCCAGGCCCGCAGGAGTTGTTCGCCCAGGATCGTGGCGGCGAGCACCACGAGCCACCCCGGCCGGGCCGAGGCCAGGGCGTCGAGCAACCGGTCCAGGTCGAGATCGCCGTAGAGCAGGAACAACAGGACAATCCCGATGCCCGCGCCAATCAACGGCAGCACGATACGGGCCGCAACCCGGGCCGCCGTCATCGCCGCCACGCCCGGCGCCGGCTGAGCTTTTCGATCAAGACACCCATCCGTTACGTCTTGCCAGAGACCTGCCGCATCGGCAAGGCGCACAAGGCGCACAAGGCGGGCGCGTCATCCGGCGTTGACACATCCACCCGTCCGCCGCCGTATATGGGGCCGTACAGGGCCTCTGCAACTCCGGAGACGCCAGTGTTCCATCGCGGACCCATCGCCACGCCCGGCCAGCGCATCGGCCTGCTCGGCGGCTCGTTCGATCCGCCGCATGGCGGCCATGTCCACATCACCGGCTGGGCGTTGCGCAATCTCGCGCTGGACCGGGTCTGGTGGCTGGTCTCGCCGGGCAATCCGCTCAAGGCCCGCGGCCCGGCGGCGATCGAGCGCCGCCTTGCCGCCTGCCGGGCGCTGATCCGCCACCCCCGCGTCACCGTCACCGATATCGAGCGCCACCTGGCCACCCGCTACACCGCCGACACGCTGGCCCGCCTGAGCGCACACTACCCGGGGGTGCGGTTCGTCTGGCTGATGGGGTCGGACAGCCTGGCCGGCTTCCACCGCTGGCAGCGCTGGGACTGGATCATGGCCAACTACCCCGTCGGCGTGCTGGCGCGCCCCGGCGAGCAGGTCCGGGCCGGTCTCTCCCCCGCCGCGCGGCGCTTCGCCCGCCAGCGCCTGCCCCAGAGTGCGGCCACCCTTCTGGGCCGGGGCGGGGAGGCGCGCTGGACCCTGCTCACCGGGCCGATGTCGCCCGACTCATCGACCGCCATCCGCGCCCGCGGCGACTGGCCGTGACGGTTGCGCGCGGAGTGTTCGGTTTGAAATCCGGATGGCCGATTCCGATCCGCACGCCAACATGGTTCCGAATGTCGGTTGGGCGCCAAGAGCACAAGCATGGTATTCGCCGTCTGCATGGCCAGAGGCGAGACGAAAAGCCCCGCCTTGACCCACCAATCTCCGCAACGGCTACCCGGATTCAGGAGGTGACATGATCACCAGGCCCCAGGGCTTCTGGCCGGCTGGAATCTCCTTCACCACTTCCATTCGGCCCGTATCGATCACGGCCACTTTGTTTTCGCCGATGACGGTGACGTATGCGAAGCCGCCGTCCGGGGAAAAGGCCACATTGCCCAAGCCCTGACCCACCGGGATGCGCTTGATTTCGCGGAACGTCTTCGCGTCGAGAACGGAAACGAAGTTGTCCTTGAAGTGAGTGACGTAGGCGTGACGGCCGTCGGGCGTCCAAGCGTTGGTGACCGGGGCCTTCCCCAGTTTCTCGCTGACCCGTACCTTCAGGGTTATCGGGTCCAGCACGTCATTGGTCCCGCCGGCGGCCGTCTGGACCCATACGGAGTTACCGTCAGGTGCGACCCTGAGCATATGCGGCTTCGAGCCCTCGGCCAATGACCCACGGCCGATGATCTCGAAGTTGGCGAGATCGAAGGACGCGACGGTGTCCTGGTCTCGCTCCGGGACATAGCCGATCTTGCCATCGGGCGAGAAGTCGATGTCACAGGGCCATTCTCCGGTGGCGATCTTCTTTTCCACCTTCAGGCTTTCCCGGCCGACCACGGCGATGAAGTTGTCACCTGCGGCATTCACCAGCACGTGCTTGCGATCCGGCGTGATCTGCACGCTGTGCGCTGGGCCTTTGCCAATCTCGATGCGGTGAACCACGCGCATCTCGACCGGATCGATGGCGATAAGATGGACCATCTTCTCGACGATGTCGTAGGTCCAGATGTACCGGCCATCCCAGAAATCCTGCTCGTTCGACAGCCACCGGACGCTCGCGCCGAGGGGTCGGGTCTCCAGAACTTCGTTGGTCGCGGTATCAATCACCGTCACGTCTTTGGACTGAACATTGAACACATAGGCATAGACCGGGGCGCCAGCCCTGATCAGCTCCGCACCGACCGCTCCCGCAGGGAACATCATGCACGTTGCTGCGAAGCCCAGCAGCGCGGCTCTTCGTCCTCTCATAGCTCGGTTCCTCCCTTGCTCATTTTCCGGATCAACCGGCAGCAGAAAACTTGGCATCCAACGATAATAGCACAGGAGTGCGGCAAAGATGCACCGAGTTGGAGAACAGCCTGGGTCAATCCCGGACCTTCAGCACTCCGGTTTCGGCGATCATCGACATGAGCTGGTTATGCGGATCGGAGGGACGCAGGACCGTGAGCAACCGATAGAAGGCCTGTCTCGCTTGTGTTCTTTCTGGAGCATCGGGGCTCTGATTGAAGAGATGACAATCATACGTACGCCAGTGTTCGTAGAGGAGTTCTTCGAAATGTGCATACGTGAAATTCGGGGGATCCGGTATGTGTGGAGCAAATGCAGGAGCGAGCTTTGACGCAAATGTTCCCGCAGGAATGACCTTTGCCATTTTTTCTTTCTCACATAGAAGTACGGTCTCGCCCTCGTAGAGCTTCATACGTTCTTCGACGAGCTGTTCCATGATCCAGTGATACTTGCGCGAAACTTCAGAAAGAGAGAGCTTCGCATAGAGCGGGCTAGTGGCATCACAGGTCCGCAGATCATCTGGGGGCCCAAGGAGGTACACCCGCGCAATGAAGATAAAGAAGATCCCTCCCGCCATTACTGCGAGCGCGAGTGTGAAAGCGCGATGGCGACGAGTTAATTGCATTGGGAGAGGAGACAGGGAATCGGCTGGATGATGGAACCAAAGAGGCTTACGGTTTGGCGTAAGGGTTCGAGGAAACTATGCCTGATACTCACGAGGGCAGATTGGAAGAAGCGCACTCCTCTCCGTGTCACACGATTGGCGCTGTCCTGTGCCACCAGTAATCGCAGCATCTGCCGCTCCTCTCCTAAGATCTGATCCGACCACTTATCACACTGGCCTTCGACCGTGGCATAGTACGCAGTCGGATAAAAAGAACCCCCATCTTTGTCGAACTTATAGTACGCACACTCTTCAATGGGCACTACCTTAAATGTCCGATCTCGTCTCCCTGGATCCCACCAGCGTCCCCGCGCTGCAAAGAGGCGACTGCATCCCACCGGTCGGTGCGAGAGAACAAGATCTGCATTGGTCTTCTCATGTGAAGCACCGACAGCATCACAGAAGTAGCGAAGTCTGCATGCGAATGCGCTGTAATTCAGGACCAGATATGGGACGAGATCGGACGTTCGTGCAGACGTCGCAAGCACACTCCACTGAGACTGATCGTACTGGACTGCTCTATAGAGAGAGCGCTCCTCCTGGAGCTCCTCCAGGATCTGGCTCACGCATTCATCGCGCATGCCAGAGAGCTTCTGCTCATTCGTAGGCTGAGCCTGCACAGGAGAAATCATCGCATGCACGAAGAGAAACAAAGTGAGAATGCCAGATAGTGAAAAGGCTCTGAGCATTTACGGAGAAGAGGAAAAAGCTGCTTCCAGAAGACTGGATGATCGTCTGTATTCGGGTGGTTCCCTCGTGAGTTCACTGCGCGGCACCACAGACCAGAACTTTACCTGTGCATTCCATTCATCGATAGCTCTGAGCATCTGATCCTGGAGAAGCCCAAACGATATCTCCAGCTCCACCTTCTGAGCAATGGTGGTCTCGGGACGCTTTTCCGCACACTGCGTACAGAAAAGAGAGCTGATCAGAGACGCCGTGCGAAGCCCCGCTTCAGACTCGAAGGAGAATGGATCCCGCACACCAGGCCAGTTAGGTGTGGGAGGAGGAAAGGTGCCACTATTTGGCACGCCTGGGATGAAGGTGACTGCACGGAGAGCTGCCGGATCCAGTGCATTGCCGTAGATCGCAAACTCATGCAC
>JADFPB010000147.1 GCA_022562515.1 Chloroflexota bacterium
TGCTCTGTGCATCGTCTTGCAGATCAGGCAAATCACATCGAAGGTCATGGGCTGGTAGCTCCTACACCAGTCCCAGCCCGGTCAGGTAGTCCCTCATCGCGACCCGGGCGGTATGCAGGATTGTACGGAATTTCCGCATGCCAGCACCAATTGCCAGCGCTGATGCCGAGTTGTCCAGACCCATCACATCGTGGGCAACCACCGCGGCCCGGCTTTCTGGTGAAAGGATCGACAGCGGGTTGGTGGGATCTGGCGTGGCGTTGGTCGACGCCCTGATGCGAATCACTCGCCGATAGAGCTGGTTGAGCACCCAGCCCTGCAGGTAAGCAGGGGAGATCGGGCCACCAGCGTCATGCCCGGCTTTGAGAACATCGGCGACCAGTTCAGCCGCCCTATCTTCATCGCCAAGTATCTGACTCGCGAATTCGTATGCGATGGGAATGGTCAGATGGAGGCGAGCCTGACGAATTTCCTGGACCGTCGGCATGTCTGCCAATGTGCCGCTCATGGGTGCTTCCTCTTTTTTCCGGGTTTTCCAGCATGAGCCCGTGCGAAGGCATCATATGGCACGAGAACATAAGACTGGCGCGAGATCTTTACATCGATCAAACGGTCGATTTCGCATCAACCAGATGGTTGACGCGGGGTGACGCGGCATACAGCGGCATTTACCCGCAGCTACGGTTCGGTCCGTTGAGCCGCAACCGCCTGGAATCGCGGGTTTGCCGCGGAAACGGTCAGCGAGCGTCGCAGATCTGGTACGCGATGGCGATCATCGACTTGGTCGACGAGACGAGGCTCGAGATGCCGACCGACTCATCGGTGCCATGGGCGCGTGAGAGCATCGGGTCGTCGTCGGGGTGGTCGCCCTTGAAGCCGTAGGTGATGATTCCCAGCGGCCGCGTGAAGCGTGAGTCGGTGAAGCCGTTCGATATGCCGGGCACCCATGAGATGTCATCGCGTGAGACGGCCATGGCCTGGGCCGTCTTGATGGCTTCTGTCAGCTCCGATTCGTACGGGGAATTGTTGGGGACGGCCATATAGTCGATGTCGTACTCGACGTTTGGCATGCCATCGAGAACCTTGTCCAGCTCCGCCCGCACGTAGGATTCATCCTGGAACGGCAGGGTACGGACGTCGCACGTCAGCTCGATCGTTTCGGGGACCGAGTTGGACTTGACGCCGCCCTTGATCATGGTGGGCGTGAGAGTCATTCGCGAGAGCGCCCGCATCATCGATGCGAGGCGCGGGTTGCGCTTCTGGACATCGGCCACGAGCGCGTCGATGTTCTGCGGGGTTGGGCGGTCTTCTATCGCGAACGTTGAGAGGTGGTTGAAGAACTCGAGCGATGTGTCGAGCTCCGGCTCGTAGGCTTCGATTCGCTTCAGGACCTCGGCCATATGGAAGCTGGCGTTCTCCCCGGTCCATGGCACGGAGGCGTGCGCGGAGGCGCCCCGGATCGTGAGGTGGATTTCAAGCCTGCCTTTCTCGCCTGTATTGAGCAGGTATGCCAGGTTGCCTCCATCTTCGATCGGCATGCCGCCGCCTTCATTGACGGCGAACTTTGACTCGAGTTCTTCGGGGTGGTTTTCGGCCAGCCACCCGAAGCCCCAGCGTCCGCCGTGTTCCTCATCAGCGCCGCTCACGAGGCGGAGGCCATGCTTGAGTTGTATCCCGTTTCGCTTCATGATCGCCATCGCCATCATTTGCGATGACAGGAGGGCCTTGCAGTCAGATGCGCCGCGGCCGTAGACGCGGCCGGCTGAGATGTCTGCTGCGAACGGCGCCCAGTTCCACTTTGACTCGTCTTCAACGGGCACTACATCCGTGTGGGACATGAACATGAGGCGTGTGCCGGGCTCAGCGCCGGGCATGACGGCGATGAGGTTGCCGCGCTCCGGGTCTCGGGCGAGGATCTTAGCTTCGATGCCCTCCCCGGCAAGCCAGTCGCGGCAGTATTCGGCAACGGGAGTTTCGTTGCCGGTGGGCATGAATCCGGTGTTGACGCTGGGTATTCGGACCAGATCCTGCTCGAGCTGGACGATCTCATCCACGCAACTGTCGACTTCGTTGACGAGCGACTGTAGATCCGGCATCTCTAGGCCTCCGAGCGCGGGCGGGTGTTGGCTGTGGCAGGTCAGGAAACTTTGTTGATGATTTCCGAGAACTCGTCAATCGTGAATGCTCTCATGGTTTCGGTTCTCACGTCGCCCTTGGCGCCTATTGCGAGGACGACGGTGGCGGCCAGCTCATCGCTGGGAAGGTCGATGATGGCGACACCATCGTAGCGTCCCATGGTGACGTAGTACCCGATCCAGGTTCCGCCGACTTTCTCGACTGCTTCCTGTGCGGCGCCGACCCGCTCGGCGCTTTGCTTGATATTGGACATGCCCTCGCCGGTGAAGCTGAGCAGGGCTACGTATTTGGGCATTTTTCTCCTCCGATCTATGGCGATGGATGAACCGCGCATGGCCGGCGCGTAGCCAATGTAGCGCCGCGGCCTGTAAGCGGGCTGGTCACCGCCTTACGAATGTGTTTGATTGATGATCGTGTACTGACGGCATATCGTCCGGCATTCCGCCGGGTCTGGGTATTCTCCCATCTGTGCGGTCCGACTTGGTGCGTTCCCAGGCCCGCCGGAGATCGGCGGAGTGCCCCCTGAAGTGGGGCATCACATAGCGGGCGAAGAGTTCAAGCGAGTAGTTGATTTTCTGCTGCGCCACCCACTCGTGCGTGGAGATCATAAGGCCGCCGAAGCCGCCGGTCTCGTCGATCAGCGCCTGTATGGCGTCGATGGCGTCGTCGGGGGTGCCGATGATCCAGCGTCGTTTGTCGACGATCTCCTGGGCCGTGAGGTCAGAGGGATCCTGGTCCGGGGTCGTCAGCCAGCCCATGGGCGTGTTGATCGTGTAGAAGTACTGGTGGACGTCCCTGACGATGTTCTCTTCCACATCTGCCCACGCCTGCTCGCGGGTGTCCGCGAGGTGAACGTAGGTGACGATTCGCCAGTCGTCACGGGTCATTGTGGTGCCGTGTTTTTGCGCGGCCTGCTCGACTCGTCCCCAGATGTCAGCGAGGGGAATCGCGTTGGGCGGGCCGCCACCGGCGAGTGAGAAGATCAACATTTCGTACTTTGCCGCGAAATCCAGGGAGCGCTCGGAGCCGACAGACGCTGTTGCGAGCTTGAGCCTCGGTCTCTGGTAAGAGCGGAGCTGGAGGCCCATTTCCCGCAGGGTCCAGTACCTGCCTTCGTAGTCAATGGGGTCCTCGGACTCAAGAAGCTTCACGATGATGTCCGTCGACTCCTGCATCATCGCGTTGAGATCGCCGGGGGGGATGTTGTAGGTCTGGATGTCTGTTGGCAGGCCGCATGGGCCGACACCGAGGATCGCCCTGCCGCGCGTGAGATGGTCGAGCAGGACGAAGCGCTCCGCTACGTTGAATGGGTGGTGGAACGGCAGTGAGGTGACGGCGGTGCCGAGCTTGATTGTTGCCGCGCTGGCGGATGCTTTGGCAAGGACCATCTCCGGGGAGGCGATGGTCTCCCAGCCTGCGGAGTGGTGCTCACCGATGAAGAACTCATCGTAGCCGAGGTCATCGGCAAGATTGATGAGATCGATATCGCGCTGAAATGCTAGAGCCGGATTTTCGGTCGGCAGGTGCAACGGCATCATGAAGAATGCGTATTTCATTTGCTTGCCCGGAACTCCTCTTGCATTAGCGTCTGATCGGGTTGGATATCGTGTGCGGTGCGGGTCGGTCCCGAAAGTAGCGGGACGGTAACACCCGGAAATGAGCGGGTCAACGCCGGGAAAACGAGCGGCCGTGTGAACTCGTTTTAGCCGGAACCGTGTGAAAATGGGTGAAACCCGCGTTGCCCGCCTCGTGGGCCAGACGTGGGACTCTCGTTACGCTGCGCGTGCCGGCTGAAATAAGGCGGGGCAGTCGGACGGGCCCGCGGGTTCGGGCGTGCTGATGAGACGAGGCGCTGACGACGATGGCTGCAGCGGCATATTTTATTTCCAGAGGCTTCGGAAGTTCTGGCATTGGTCACAGTGCGGGACGCGACGTTTATCTGAAGTTGGCCGTGGCGGTAACTTCAACCTGGGTGTTGATACTGACTGCGGCGTTCATCTTCAGCGAGCAGGCGGACAGGTACTCCAACACCCACATCGTGGCGGTAATGAGGCAACTCGTTTATGAGACGCCGTTCCAGCCGCTTTTCCTTATAGTCATTCTGGTCCCGATCTATCTGGCCGCGGCGCGCGGTGTGGCCTGGCCGGCGCTGATCTCTGGTGGGCTGATAATGGTTGCCGTGGTGCTGCCGTTCGCGCGATTCGCGGCGCTTGACGTCAACGCGGTAGTGGGGGCTGATCCGGTTGACGGAATCCACAACTCACTGTTCCAGCTGGCGGGACCGGGGCATGAGATGCCACAATTTGTCTCGACTGTCACGTTGATGTTGATGGCAGGTGTGGTGACGATGTTCTGGCAGCCCCGAATCGGGGGAATCATCGGGTTGATGGCGGTGATATCGCTGGCTTTCATCTGGGAGGCAGCGCTCGATGATCCGCCATCTGTCGGCAACGCGCTGAAGATTGGCTTTATCGATGGCGATCTGCAATTTGGTTACTATCTGGCCTGGGCCGGTGCGATTGCGGCGGTGCTGGGCGAGTGGGCCTGGCGGCCCTGGTGGTCCAGAGCGGCCAGAACCACTGGGAAAGCCGGCGCCACGGAGAGTTCGTCTTGAAGGATTTTATTGATATCACCAACATCGGATTACGGCGATTGCATCTGAGACGCGGTTTCGCTCTCGCCATGGGTGGGGTGGCACTGGCGGCAGCCGCTGCGTGCGGCGGCGGCGGCAGTTCCGTAGACCTCAAGATCACGTACGTTTCGCTAGAGGATGGTAATCAGGAGATTTACTCCATCCTGGCGTCGGGGGAAGAGAATTCCCGACGGTTGACGTCAACACGCGAGTCCAGCGAGGCGAGCCCTATTTACTCGCCGGACGCGAGCAGCATCGCGTTTCTTTCCGACCGCAACGGCAGGGACGATCTCTTTGTGATGGATGCCGATGGCAACGGCGAGCAGAGGACGGTCGATACGGATGGCGAGCGGAGCAGCTTCGCGTGGTCGCCCACCGGAGCGCGCATCGCCTATGTCTCCAAAGCCGATGGGCTGACGGAGATATTCGTTGTTGACGTTGAAGAGAAGGAGGAGCGGCGGCTCACGAAGAATGAGGTGGTGGAGCAGCTCGGAGGATGGTCGCCGGACGGTATCTGGATTGTCTACGCCGTGATAGGCGACGAAGCCGCACAGGGGATCTACAAGAAGAATCCCGATGGCGTCGACGAAATCCAGTTGACGGAGGATCCTGACTTCAAGCCGCAGTTCTCGCCGGACGGAAAGAAGATCGCGTTCGAGACCAATCGTGATGGCGCGTTGGAGATCTATGTGATCGACTCGGAGGGCGAGAAAGAGACGAATGTGTCGAAGGGGTCCGATGAGGACTTTGATTTCGACTGGTCGCCCGACTCCAAGAAGCTGGTCTTCGTGTCAGACCGTGATGGCAATGAAGAAATTTACGTCGCATCTGTGAACGGGAAGGACGAGGTCCGGCTGACAAATAACCGCGCTGTGGATTCACATCCACGGTGGTCACCGAACGGCAAGCAGATCGTGTTCGCCTCGAACGCCGACGGAGACTTCGATCTGTTCGTGATGAACTCGGACGGCACGAATCAGCGCCGACTGACGACAACCAATTTCGACGCTCTGGACCCCGACTGGTAACCAGCCAGATTCTCTGGCCAGATACTCTGGACTCTATATGGGATTGGGGCGTTTGCGGCGCCGCCTGAGACGGACGATGGCGAGTTGCCCCCGAAGTTCTCATTGTCGTCCTGAGGAGTCCCGCGACGTGAGGATCTCTGCCTGCACCCGCGACGAGTGAGCCTTGATTGAACCGGTGCCGCCAGCGAACGCAGCAAAGGCCCTCATCCTTCTAGAGCCTCAGGCTAGAGCCTCAGGACGAGGTGCTGCGACTTCGCCTTTGCTCAAGGTGACAAAGTTGCTGCCGTGCCGATTGCGGCCAGGTGGCGGACTGCTCCCAGCGGCTATTTCCGGCAGACGTAGATGCTGTTGGTTGGATTGAATGAGTCCAGAACCTGGACGTTCGTGAGGCCGAGCCAGAACATCGCCCCGATCTGCCGCTGCCGTCATGCGGTGCTCTTGAAGCGCTCATAGCGCTGGCGATGCTCTTTATGGCTTCTTTACGGCTCTCTGCGCTGTCGGCGGGCTTCCCTGCCGCGGCGTGAGCGGCTATATTCATGGCCCCTACGGGAATTTGGACGCAAAACGACATCCCGGTGCTACTGGAGACTGGAGTGAGCATGAGTACGACTTACAAGATTCTGATACTGGGCGCATCGTACGGATCACTGCTGGGCGCCAAGGCGACGCTTGCGGGCCACACGGTCAAGCTGGTCTGCTTGCCGGAAGAGGTCGCGCTGATCAATGCCGAGGGCGCGCGGGTGCGCATGCCTGCACGGGGGGTTGACGGCCTTGTAGAACTCAACACGCAGGAGATGCCGGGCGATCTGTCAGCGGCGGGGCCGGGCGACGTGAATCCCGGAGATTACGATCTCATTGCGCTGGCGATGCAGGAGCCGCAGTACGGGGCGCCGGAGGTGAAGGACCTTTTGAGTCGCATCGCGGCATCCGGGAAGCCGTGCATGTCGATCATGAACATGCCGCCGCTGGCGTACCTGAGGCGCATCCCTGCCATCGACGCTGAAGGCATCAGGGACAGCTACACGGACCCGAGTGTCTGGGACGACTTCGACCCGGCGCTGATCACTCTTTGCAGCCCCGACCCCCAGGCTTTCAGGCCGCCCGACGAGAAGATAAACATGCTTCAGGTGGGTCTGCCCACGAACTTCAAGGCTGCGCGATTCGATTCAGACGCCCACACGGGCATCTTGAAGCAGCTTGAGTCGGACATCCAGGCGATTCGCTTCGATGCGAATGGCACCGAGGTTGAGTTGCCGGTCAAGTTGCGGGTGCACGACTCGGTATTCGTACCGCTGGCCAAGTGGAGCATGTTGATGGCGGGGAACTACCGCTGCGTCCAGAAGGACGGCATGCGCCCGATCAAGGAAGCGGTGCATTCCGATCTTGGTGCGGCGAGGGCGGTCTATGAGTGGGTTGTCGATCTTTGCGAGGCCCTCGGTGGCGACAGGGCCGACCTGGTGCCGTTCGAGAAGTATGCCAACGCCGCTTTGTCGCTGGTGAACCCGTCGTCTGCGGCTCGTGCGCTGGCGAACGGTGCGCCGAACATCGAGCGGGTAGACCGGCTGGTGCAGACGCTTGCGGCGCAGAACGGCATGCAGTCGGACGCTGTCGACCAGAC
>JADFPB010000148.1 GCA_022562515.1 Chloroflexota bacterium
TTGCCGCGCAACTCGTCTACCTTGGCGTCTGCCTTCTCCATGCTGGCCTGGTCACGGAATACGCCGATGCCCTCCGTCATGGACTCGGCAAGATCCTTCCTGACCGCCGCCCATCGGATGCCCTGCGGCCTATCGAGGATCTCCTGCAGACGCTTCTTGTCTGACTCCAGCTGCGACTCCGATGAGCCGTTGCGGCCGGCTGTCTTGACATACTCGGCCGCGGCGATTGCCGAGCGCTTCCCGAACACGATCGTGTCAAGAAGCGAGTTCGCGCCAAGCCGGTTCGCGCCATGCACGCTCACATTGGCGCACTCCCCGGCCGCGTACAGGCCCGGGATTACCGTCGCGCCGTCAACCGTCGTCTTGATGCCACCCATGATGTAGTGCATCCCGGGCCGGATTTCGATCGGCGATTCACCGAGGTCGATTCCCCTGAACTCCACGGCCACTTCCTGCAGATATCCGAGCCGCTCTTCAATGATCTTCGTGCCCAGATGGCGGAGATCCAGCAGCACGTTGCCGTTGATGCCGCGCCCCTCGTTTATCTCAGTCTGCTCGGCACGCGACACAACGTCTCTCGAAGCCAGCTCCATAAATTCGGGCGCGTACTTCTCCATGAACCTGTCGCCGGCGGCGTTGATCAGATATGCGCCTTCTCCGCGAGCCGCTTCGGAGAGCAGAATCCCGTTGCCGGCCAGCGTCGTCGGGTGGTACTGGACCATCTCCATGTCCATGAGCGATGCGCCCGCGCTCCACGCCAGCGCCAGGCCGTCTCCGGTGCAGATCAGAGCGTTGGTAGACGGCTCGAACACCCGCCCGGCGCCGCCGGCCGCCATGATCACGGCCTTCGCACGAATCGTCTCCATCTCGCCCGTGTGCATGTTCAATGCAACCGCGCCGCGGCAGACCCCGTCCTCAACGATCAGCGAGGTCACAAACCACTCTTCATATATCCGGATGTCGTCCCGGGTAATCTGCTCGTACAGCACATGCAGCATCGCAGAGCCGGTGATCGCGCCCACGTAGAACGTACGCGCCTCACGCTGGCCGCCAAAGGCGCGGGTGCCAAGCCTGCCCTCCTCATCGCGGTTGAAAATGACGCCCATATGCTCCAGTTCGATCAGCGTGTCACCGGCCTCACGCACCATCACCTCCACGGAGTCCTGATCCGCCAGGAAGTCAGAGCCCTTGATCGTGTCGTAGGCGTGGCCCTCCCACTCGTCACCGCGATCTGTGAGTGCTGCATTAATACCGCCCTGCGCCGCGCACGAGTGGCTGCGCACCGGGTGGACCTTGGTGAGCACCGCGGTGTCTACGCCAAGCCGCACCGACTCAACCGCGGCCCGAAGCCCGGCAAGACCCGCTCCGATTATCAGCACGTCATGTTCGTACATTCGCTTCTCCGCAGAGGCGCCCCGATGGCGCGCCCTGATTAACGATTGAGATTGAATTCAGGGCTCATCAGCCCGGCGTCGCCGCACCCGGCAGGTAGTCGGCGTAAAGATTTATCGCCATCATCAGCGTCGCGACGGTCATCATGTCCCGGATCTCACCGGAACGGATCATCTCGGGTATCGTCGAGAGAGAATGCTCCTCCACGAGAATGTCTTCGTCAACATCTCCTGGCAATGGATCCGGCGACAGGTCGAGGGCCAGATATCGATGCATCCACTCGGTTGAGTAGCCCGGCGCCGCCCACTGCCCGCCCATTGGGATCATCCGGCCGGCGCGATAGCCCGCCTCTTCTCTGAGTTCACGCTGGGCTGAAACTTCCGGGGAGGCGTCGCCGGGCTCGGACTTGCCCGCCGGCAGTTCAAGCAGAATCTCCCCCGCAGCGTGGCGAAACTGCCTCACCATCACGATCGTCCCTCTATCGGTAACGGGCACGATGACGGTCGATTCCGGGTACTCGACCACTTCCCGCTGAACCGGCGGATCATCGCCATTCTGAATAGTGTCCAGACGCAGCGTCCACGATGCGCCCTCGTAGACACGGCGTGAGTCAAGTACTCTCAGGGGTGTCATTACGACGATGATACTGCATTCGGCGCGGACTTCGGATGAACATGTTATGAGGCCGGCGAGGAGGCTACCGCCCGCGCCTGGTGACCGCGTCCTGGCGCATCCCGAGACGCCTGGTCAGCGACTCGTAGAACGATGTCGCAGGGCTCCGCCGCAGAAACCGCGCCGTATGGGGAGAGACCTCGACGCGGACAGACTCACCGGCTCGCACCGGGAGATCGACGAACCCATCTACGCTGCAGACAGCCTCCGATTCCGTCTCAAGCGTCATCTCGACTGTGGCGCCCGGCGGCAGCACCAGCCCGCCCTGAAGACTCATATGCGCTGCAACGGGCTTCAGAAGGAAAGACCGGCTCTCCGGGTCCATCACCGGCCCTCCAAGAGCCAGCGAGTAGCCGGTTGAGCCCGTGGCCGTCGCCACAACGAGCGCATCGGCCCGGTAAGTCTCCAGGTGAACCCCGTTCACCACGACACTCATGTCGATCAGCCTGATCTCCGAACCGCGCCCCAGAACCACATCGTTTAGCGCGTGAAACGGTCCCGGCCCGTTGTCCGCGACCATCGCCTGGATCATCGTCCGCTCGTCCACTCTGGCGTTGCCGTCGAGGTACCAGCCGAGGCCGTCGAGAGCGTCCTCTGCCTCGATCTCAGACATGAACCCCACCCTCCCCAGGTTCACGCCAATGATCGGGATCTTCCTGGGGGCCGCTTCCTGGACCGCCATCAGTATTGTCCCGTCACCGCCTATTGTGACGAGCATGTCTGTTTCTTCAAGTTCGTGCGCATGAGCGGATGCGTCTTCCGCCGCGCTCAGCCACCAGTCGGCGGACCCAGAGTAACGGTCGGCAATCTCGCCCGCGAGATCACGCGCCTCCCTCAAGAGACCGTGATAAATGATTCCTGCTCGCATAAGCGCTCGTAATCCGGTTGGCGGCCTGTGCCAGACCCGGCAAATTATAGGCGGGATGGCCGCTTAGCCGATGGCCAGGCCTTCGACCGCAACCTCGGCGAACCGTAGCAGGAACCATGGCGCGACACCGAACAACAGCACACCCGTCGCCGTCAAACCCGTGACCAGCGTGATCGACAAGTCTCCGCCCACCCGGTCGTCGCTCAGCGGCTCATCGAGATACATCGTGCGCACAATGCGCAGGTAGTAGTACGCGGACACAGCGCTGTTCACCATTCCAACAACAGCCAGCCAGAGCAGATCCGCATTCACGGCGGAGTTGAAGATAAACGCCTTGCCCATGAACCCGACGGTGGGAGGCATGCCGAGCAGCGATAGCAGGCCAAGCGCGAGCAGGGCCGCAAACACCGGCGAGCGGCGGGCCATTCCGGCGAAGCCGCTGATCATGTCGTCGCCGGTCCGGTTCGTTATCGCGATGATGGCGAAGAAGACGGCCAGGTTGGTGAACGCGTAGCCCAGCAGGAAGAACAGAACACCCTGCGGCCCGGAAGAGCTAATGCTGCCCCCCTCGACGCTCGTCGCGACCGCGGCGACCCCGACCATGATGTATCCCGCCTGAGCGATCGTGCTGTACCCCAGCAAACGCTTAATGTTCGTCTGGCGAAGCGCCATGAAATTTCCGACCGTCATCGTGATGGCGGCAAGCACTGCAAACAGGCTGCCCGTATCGATGCTGAGCGCCGGATTTTCAAGCGCGGCGTAGATCAGGCGCAGAACGATGGCAAAGCCCGCCGCCTTGCTCGCCACAGACAGGAAGGCGACTACGGGGGTCGGACCGCCCTCATAGACATCCGGCACCCACATCTGCGCAGGAACGGCCGAAAGCTTGAAGGCGAGCCCCAGAAATAAAAGCACGATGCCAAAAAGCAGGGCATAGCTGCCGAATGGCACGTTCGGATCAAGTCCTCCGCTCGCCTGCAGGCTCGCGATGCGCTCGAAGATTTCGGCGAAGAACGTCGTTCCCGTAAAACCGTAGATGAAGACCACTCCGAAGAGCAGAATCGCTGAGCTGACTGCGCTCATGAGCAAGAATTTCAGACCCGCTTCCGCCGACTTGTCGTCGCGCAAGAACGCTATCAGCGCCGCCATGGGCAGCGAGATCAGCTCGAGAGCCACGAACATCGTGATCAACTCACGGGCCGAAACCAGAAGCATCATCCCGCTCAGCGAGAACATCATCAACGCCGCGAACTCGCCCCTGAAGCCCTCGAACTTGTCCTGATAGCGGATAGAGGAGAGGAATACCAGGGCGCCGACCCCGACGAACAGAATGTGGAAGAACAGCGAGAACTTATCTACGACCAGCGCTCCGAACAGGCCCACGTTATCGTCAGGAATGTTGAACCAGAGAATCAGTGACAACACGAGAGGCGCAAACAGTCCGAGGAACGCCGTCGTCATTACAACGCGCTTGTTCTCAACGAACATGTCCAGCAGCACGATGATGCCGGCCATGCCGGCCATCGCGATCTGCGGAGAGATGAGATATACGTCGTGTGCGTTCATCGGCCCAGAATCGCCTCAATGCCGACTCGGAAGGAGTCGGTGACCAGCGAAGGCCACACCCCGATGGCGACGATCGGGACGATCAGGCCAACGACGGGAATCAGATCCACCGCGGTAGCGTCTTTGATATCGGCAAACCGGGGCAACATCGGGCCGAAGAACGAACGCTGCACCATCCACAGGATGTAGGCGGCCGCCAGGACAATCCCGAATGCGGCGATCCCGGTCGCCCACGGCCACGTGTCCCAGGTACCGAGAAATACCGATATCTCTGCCGGGAATCCGCTGAGCCCTGGAAGACCAAGTGACGCCAGCCCCGCAACAAGAAAACCGGTGGCGATCAGCGGCATCCTGGACGCCAGACCGCCAAGGTCCGGAATGTGGCGGGTATGGGCGCGGTCATAGGTCATGCCGACGAGCAGGAACAGCAGCCCGGCGATCGTGCCGTGCGTGAACATCTGCAACGCAGCCCCGTTCAGGGCGCCGCTCGGCCCCCTGTCCCCCGTCGCCGATATCGCGGCGATCCCCAGCAACACGAATCCCATATGACTGATCGAGCTATAGGCGATAAGCCGCTTCAGATCGGTCTGACGCAGGGTCACTACCGCGCCATACACAACGGAAATCGCCGCGCCCGCCGCCAGCAGCCACGCTATGTCCCTGATCTGGAACCCCGGACTATCCAGGAAAAAGCCGGTCGATATCCGGATCAGGCCATAGCCGCCCATCTTCAGAAGCACGCCGGCCAGCATAACGCTCACCGCGGTCGGAGCGTCAGTATGGGCGTCGGGCAGCCAGCTATGAAGCGGCCAGATCGGTAATTTCACGGCGAACGCAATAAAGAAGAAAGCAAATATCAATCCGGCGGGCGCTATCAGCTCCGACGCGAGCGCCATCTTCTCCGGGATCCCGACGATGCCCTCTTCAGGCAGCGAGACCATGGCGAACGTGCCGATATCCTGCGATATGAAAAGCGCCAGTATCCCCACAAGCATGAAGGCGCTGCCAGTGAGCGTGAAGAGAACAAACTTCATCGCCGAGTAACGCGGCTGCCCCGTGCCCCATCCAGAGATGAGCATGAACATGGGAATCAGCTCTATCTCCCAGAATACGAAGAAGAGCAGAAGATCGAGCGAGGCGAAAACACCGGTTACGGCCGTCTGCAAGATGAGCAGCCAGATGAAATACTCCCGTACCCGGTGGGTGATCCGCCAGGAAGCAAACGCCGCAGCCGCGCCCAGGATCCCGGTAAGGAGGATCATCGGAGCGCTCAGACCATCTACGCCAAGAAAGTAGTGGGCCTCAAGGTTGTCGACCGGAATCCAATCGAAGAAATCGACTAACTGCACTCCGCCCCTGTTTACCTCGTAGGCGACGAAGATACCGATCGTCAGGCCAAGCTCAACGACCGTAGCGCCGATAGCCGTCCACCGGATCCACGAGTCGCGCCGCGGCATGAAGACCAGCACCAGAGCGGTCGCCGCCGGAAGGAACACGGCTGCGGTCAGCCAGCCGGAAAACATCAGGCAGCCCTCCCGCTAACACCCGGCTCGCGCCGGAATCTCTCGTTTATCCCGTACCTCATTCCCGCTACACCCAGAAAAGGAACACGGCCAGCGCGATCACCACGCCCGCCGATGCCACCGCGCCATAGGTCTGCAACTGCCCGTCCTGAATAAAGCTCAGAACCGTGCCAAAACGCTGGCTCCAGGACGCCACCTGAACGTTTACACCGTCAACCCAGGACCTGTCGAAAGAGGCCGTAAACCGCGCGAAGCGCTCATAGAACAGCTTGCGCACGATGATCGTCTCGTAGAGCTCGTCCATGTAGTACTTGTTGATCAGCAACTTGTAGACCGGCCGGAACCTGGCGGCCATCCGTGACGGCGAAATAACTTTGGCCTGGTACATCGCGAACGCCAGCGCGATGCCGGATAGCGCCAATGCGCTGGACGCGATTGCCAGCGGGAAGTTAAAGTCGGGCCCGGCGCCGGCCTCTTCCGCAAGGACTGATGGGTGCTCCAGTGACTCTCCTGAGCCGTACGGGAATACGGCCACGTTCTCGGTCATGAACTCCCCGAACGAGTGCTTGTCCACGATGCCGTAACTCTCGACTGGATTGGTCAGGAACCCGGAGACAAGCGCCGCAAGCGCAAGGATCGAGATCGGTAACACCATCAGCCACGGCGACTCAGCCAGATGAACGTGGCCGTGGGCGTGCGCCTCGTCGATCTCCTGACCGGCCGCCCGCAGGTCTTCGTTCTCTTTATCGATGCCGCCCCGGAACTTACCGTGGTACACCATGAAGATGACACGGAACATATAGAAGCCGGTCATGACCACCGCAGTCAGGCCCAGAACGAGGACGATCACGCCCACGGTGGAGTCGGCGTCAAGAGCGCCCAGCAGTATTTCGTCCTTGCTCCAGAAACCGGCAAACGGGAAGATTCCCACCAGGCTCAGACCGCCTATGACTGTGGCGGCATAGGTCCACGGCATGACTTTTCGCAGCCCGCCCATGTAGCGCATATCGAACGTGCCGCTTGCGTGGTGCGCAGACCCCGCGCTCATGAAGAGAAGCGTCTTGAACCACGCATGCACGAACAGATGGAAAAACGCGGCCACGTACGCGCCGGTTCCCAGCGCGAGGAACATGTAGCCGAGCTGGCTGATGGTGGAGAAGGCAAACACCCGCTTAATATCGGTTGCGACCAGCGCCATCGAAGCGGCGAACAAGGCCGTGAAGCCGCCCACCAGCGCAACGGTGTTCATGACCGAGCTCGTCAACTCGAAGAGCGGGAAGAAGCGGCCGACGAGGAACA
>JADFPB010000149.1 GCA_022562515.1 Chloroflexota bacterium
GCCTGCGACCTGTGGGACGTCTGCTCCATCGTCCGCGTACACCGCAACGACCCGTCACTGGTGACGCGAGCGCTCGACCGCGGCGCCAGCGGCATCATGGTCCCCCACGTCGACACCCGCGAGCAGGCAGAACTCTTCGCGAAGTCGGTGCGATTCGGGCCGCAGGGCATTCGGGGACAGTTCGGTGGAAGACGCGCGCTCGGCGTCTCGGACTTCCACCGGAAAGCCAATGAGAACATCCTGGCCGTGCCGCTGATCGAGGACATCGTGGCCGTCCAAAACATCAAAGAGATCGTGAAAGTCGATGGAATCGACGTGTTCTACGTCGCGCCCGGCGACCTGGCACAGAGCATGGGCCACACAGGCGACATGGGCCATCCCGACGTTCAGCAGGCCATCGACGACGCCATCGGAGAGATCATTGCGGCTGGACGAATCGCCGGTACCCTCGTGAATGACGATAGCGTCGAGCGGTACCTGAAAGCCGGCGTCCGATGCCTCGGCATCGCGCCCGCCCCCTGGCTGGCCGCAGGCGCGCTGGCGTTCAGGGACAAAATCGCCGCCGCGACGGGCTAACCCGGCTAGAAACCATCTGGACTCGTAGGGGCAATTCATGAATTGCCCCTTGAGAAAGAGACCGGCATGACAGCAATTAACAGCGACCTCAAAGAGGCGAAGTTCGACGCCGGCGAGGTCGAGATAAATTACGCGGAGGGCCCCGGCAACGGCCCGCCCATACTCCTGATCCACGGCATCGGCGGCATGTGGCAAAACTTTCTAGACGTGTACGAGCTGATACACGACCGCTGGCACGTCTTCGCGGTCGACCTCAGAGGCCACGGTAAGTCCGGCCACTCAGACACCGGTTACGATTTCACCGACTACCCGCGGGATATCGTCGCCTTCGTCTCGCAGGTGATATCCAAACCTACCGTGATATGGGGCCACTCGCTCGGTGCGATCACCACGATGACTGTCGCAGCCGAAATCCCAGACCTGGTCTCGGCCGCCATTCTCGAAGACCCGCCCATGATGATCGTCGGCTCGCCGGCGATGTCGCCATTCCGGGAGCGCTTCATACAGATTCACAGGCTCATGGTCGAACAGCCGCCCGACGATGAAGTAATGGCCGTCCTCCGGGAAATCGGACCGGGCCAGGCCGAAGAGGCCTACCAGCGGCGGCTATCCTCGATCCGCAACAGTGATCCCGCGATCTACAACCGTGTCGTCGAAGGGCGTGTCGGCCCCGACTGGAACCCGGAGGCCGTCCTTGCGGCGATCACGTCACCGACCCTGCTCATGCAGGCAGACCCGGACGTGGGCGCGGCGTTGCTGGACGAGCACGCCGAAACAGCGATGAAAATTCTCCCGAATGCTGAGCATGTGAAATTCCCCGGCGTGGGACACGGCATTCACGCCACAGTCACCCGGGAGACGGTCGACGTGATGGAGCTATTTGTGCGGGAACGGGTGTCCGCCGGGGCCTAATCCTCGGCTATCGGCCGGATCTCCGGTTCTACCTCAAGCGGTTCGCCGAAAAACTCACGCCACGGCTGGAAGCTCTCCACGAACTCCCGCGCCTCCTCCACACTCGGGAGATCGCGCGCCGCACGGCCGGGCTCGTAACCACGCGTCTCGGCAATCGCCTGAATCCCGCTCTTCATCACACGCACGCCGCCAACGCGCGACTCCTCGTCACCGTCCTTGACGACGAGATTGAAGCCGTTTCTAGTCTCTCGCCAGTAGAGTTCCATCTACACCCCGCAGCCTTTTCCCAAACCACCCTTGAAATTACCGTCACCGCTATTCTCTACGCCAATCAAGATAGGCTGCAACTTTATGACTCAGATCGGCCGCAGTTCGAGTCGGCTACGCGGCCTTCCAGCCAACCGCCTCACCGTGGCTGAACGAGAAATAGGCATCCGGCTCGACGCTCCAGCGGAGCCAGCCGGCCGAAGCTTCCTCCAACTCCTGTTTTGAGGCGATTCCGTACTCGACGGCCCGGTCTGCGATATTCGACTCAAGTACCCGCCGCGCCCACGACTCGCCCCACTGCTTCGTCAGTTCCATCGTGCCAAAACTCCAGATGCCCGCGCCCACCCGGACATCTGTGAAGCCCGCGCCGTTGAAAAGCGCCCGCAGCCGACGGCCAACATCTGCATCGCCGCCGTTGCGCGCCGTCACCCGATGGTAGATATCGAGAAACCGCGTTATCTCGGACATCTCGGGCCAGACAATAGCGGAGCCCCAGTCAACCTCGCGTACTCCGATTACTCCTCCCGGTTTGAGTACGCGGCGCGCCTCCGTGAGCGCATCGGCAGGCTGGCCCAGATGCTGCAGTACCTGGTGCGCGTAAACGGCGTCGAAGGTTTCATCCTCGAACGGCAGCTCGTAGACGCTTGCTACCTGGAATTCGACGTTCGAAAGCCCCATCTCCCGCGCCTGTTCCCGGCCCGCTTCAAGAACACCGCCGTCGAGTTCGACTCCCACCACGCTACCGTCAGAGAGCCACTCCGCCAGGCCCACCGTGATGCTGCCCGGCCCGCAGCCCAGATCCAGCAGCGCCATATCCGGCCTCAAATATGGCTTGAAGAACGCGGCGGCCTCACCCGCTGTCCGCATCGCGTGCTGCTCCACCACCGACTCGTGGTGGCCATGCGTATACGTCTCTCTATCTTGCAACATGTCCCCTCAGCCCTGTCCCGCCACGCTCTAGCCGGCGAGATACTCATCGAGCCGCTTGACGTTGTAGCTGGAGCCTTTGATCGACTCCATGGCAGCGCGAGCGGTATCGATCGACGTGAAGCACGGCACTCTGTGATCGGCAGCGGCACGTCGGATATAGAAGCCATCGTGCAGTGGCCGGCGCTCACCGGTCACGGTGTTGACCACCGTGGAGACGGTGCCGTCAACAATCACATCAACAACGTTTGGGTGCCCCACGCTCAGGACCTTCTCGATGGAGGTCACCGGAATTCCGAGAGCCTCGATCATGACGGCCGTTCCGCCAGTAGCGTAAAGAGGGTGCCCATCCGCATGAAGCTGCCGTACAAGGCCAATCGCGTCCGCTTTGTCCTGATCGGCGATGCTGAGCAAGACGGCGCCACCCTCGGGCACGACGAGGCCACCGGCGATCAACGCCTTGGCGACGGCGCCGGAATAGTCCTCATCGATACCCATCACCTCGCCCGTCGACTTCATCTCCGGCCCCAGGAACGTGTCGACGTCCGTCAACTTGGACATCGAGAATACGGGCGCCTTTATCGCGACAAGGTTCCGGTTGGGCACGAGCCCGGGCTTGAGGCCCTGGTCTCTGATCGACTCGCCGCGCATCGCGTTGATCGCGATCTCCACCATCGGCACGCCTGTCACCTTTGAGATGAAAGGAATCGTGCGGCTCGAGCGCGGATTCACTTCTATTATGAAAACCCTGGAGTTGCCGTCGGGCAGCCCGAAACGTGTGAACGACGGGTCGCGATATACGCCGCCGCCTGTGATCACAAACTGGATGTTCATCAGGCCGCGCACCCCGAGGCCCACGCCGATCCGGCGGGTATAGTCAACAATCGTATCGATCTCACCGCGGGTCAGTGACAGCGCCGGATACACAGCCATAGAATCGCCGGAATGAACCCCGGCCCGTTCGATGTGCTGCATGATCCCGGGAATTAACACGTCCTCGCCATCGCAGACGGCATCGACCTCAACTTCTATGCCATGCAGATACCTGTCGATCAGGATCTCCCGGCCCTCTTCCGGAGCGCCTACAGTCTGGAAGTAGTTGAGAAGCTCACTGGCATTCTGGAGAATCTCCATCGCCCGGCCGCCGAGAACGTAACTTGGCCTCGCCAGCACCGGGTAGCCCACCGAATCAGCGATCCGCAGCGCCTCTTCAGCGTCGCGGGCCGTTCCCGCCGGCGGTTGTGGAATGCCGATCTCCTCACAGAGGGTTTCGAACCGGCGACGGTCCGAGGCGATGTCTATGGCATCCGCAGATGAGCCGAGTATCGGCAGGCCGGCGACGCCCAATGACTGTGAGAGGTCGATCGCCGTCTGTCCGCCAAACTGGACGATGGATGCCGGCATATCGGCCGGGGAAGCTCCATTGGCTCCGGCGCCGCCCTCGTTCTCGATGATGTCCCGCACGCTCTCTTCGTCCAGCGGCTCGAAATAGAGCCTGTTGCTGGTGTCGAAGTCAGTCGAGACCGTCTCCGGGTTCGAGTTGATCATCACGGCCTCGATGCCCGATTTCTGCAACGCCCACGCCGCGTGAACCGAGCAGTAGTCGAACTCGATGCCCTGCCCTATCCGTATCGGACCGCTGCCCAGCACCACTGCAGACGGGTTTTCGCCAGGCGGCGCCTCGTTCTCTTGCTCGTATGTGCTGTAGAAGTACGGCGTGGCGGCCTCGAACTCCCCGGCGCACGTGTCGACCATCTTGTAGACCGGCCGAATCCCCCACTCCTGGCGCTGGGTTCGCACCTGCTCAGGCAGCATGTCGGCCAGCGTGCCGATCTGCACATCAGTGAATCCGAGGCGTTTCGCCAGGTACATGAGGGAGGGGGACAGATCCTCCGCCAGCAGCCGCTTCTCCATCGCGACGATGCGCTCGAGGGCACGGGTAAACCATGGATCTATACCGGTAGCCACGCTCAGCTCTTCCGGCGTCTTGCCACGCCGCAGACTCGCTGTAAGCGCCCAGATCCGGTCGTCCTTTGCCTGCAGGTCGATCTCAGCGTCGCCGGACCACGCCGGGTCCTGCCAGAGCAGCGAGCGGCGGCCGAACTCCAGGCCGCGAACCGCCTTCTGCAACGCCGCCTCGAACGTCCGATCGATGGCCATGACTTCGCCGGTCGCCTTCATCTGGGTTCCAAGACGGCGATCACCGGTCGGAAACTTGTCGAAGGGCCAGCGCGGAATCTTGACGACGCAGTAATCGAGAGCGGGCTCGAACGCAGCCGTGGTCTTATTCGTGACAGCGTTGGGAATCTGATCCAGGGTCTTACCAATCGCGATCTTGGCCGCAACCCGCGCAATCGGATACCCGGTCGCCTTGCTGGCAAGCGCAGAGCTTCGGCTTACCCTGGGATTCACCTCAATGACGTAGTAGCACGGGTCGTCGTCATCAATCGAAGGCAGGCTCTCCGCGACCTCATTGCCCGGCCTGTAGGCGAACTGCACGTTGCAGCCGCCCTCAACGCCAAGGCCGCGGATGATATTGATGCTGGCAGATCGCAGCAACTGGTAGTCCTTGTCGGAGAGGGTCTGGCTCGGCGCGACCACGATGGAGTCGCCGGTGTGGACGCCCATCGGGTCCATGTTCTCCATGTTGCAAACCGTGATGCAGTTGTCCGCGGCGTCCCTGATTACCTCGTATTCGATCTCTTTCCAGCCGACCAGCGACCTCTCGATCAGAACCTGGCCGACGAGGCTCGCTGAGATGCCGCTTGCCGCTATCTCACGCAACCGCGCGTCATCACCCGCCACGCCGCCGCCGGTCCCGCCCAGCGTGTACGCGGGCCGCACGACGACCGGGTAGCCGATGCGATTGGCAGCTCCGAGGGCGTCGTCGACCGACGTCACCGCCTCGCTTGGCGGTGTCGGCTCGCCAATCCGTTCCAGCAGCGCCCGGAACAGCTCTCGGTCCTCCGCCGTCTTGATAGTCTCAATCGACGTGCCGAGCACCTTGACACCGTACTTCTCCAGCACACCCGATTCGTCCAGCTCAATGGCCAGGTTGAGCCCCGTCTGGCCACCCAGCGTCGGCAGCAGGCCGTCCGGCCGCTCCCGCTCGATGATCCGTGAGATCACCTCCACGGTGAGCGGCTCGATGTAGATATGGTCGGCGATGTCCAGGTCAGTCATGATCGTCGCCGGGTTGGAGTTCACCAGGACGACAGAGACCCCCTCTTCCCGGAGCGACTTGCACGCCTGCGTCCCGGCGTAATCAAACTCCGCAGCCTGCCCGATAACAATCGGCCCTGAGCCGATCACGAGGACTTTCTTGATCTCTCTGCCCACAGCGGCGGCGCTCATTCCGCTCTCACCGCGCTTCCCTCCCGCACCATCGCCACGAACCTGTCGAACAGATACTCGTTGTCAAGCGGTCCCGGCGACGCCTCCGAGTGGTACTGAATCGTCATGATCGGCAGCGTCTTGTGCCGCAACCCCTCCACCGTCCCATCGCTGAGGTCGATGTGCGTGACTTCAAGCTCGTCCGGCAGATCGTCCGCGCTCACCGCGTAGCCGTGGTTCTGCGCCGTCACGTAGACCCGGCCGGTATGGACGTCCCTGACGGCGTGGTTGCCGCCGCGATGGCCGAACTTCAGCTTGAACGTCTTCGCGCCGAACGCTCTTGCGATCACCTGGTGCCCCAGGCAGATGCCCATGATCGCCGTCTTGCCGACAAGCGCCCGCGCCGCCTCGACCGACCGGTCGAGCAGCTCAGGGTCGCCCGGGCCGGGCGACAGCAGGACCCCGTCCGGCTCGTGCGACAAGATCTCGTCTGCCGTTGACCCGGCAGGCACGACCACAACGTCGCACCCGCGCGCCTCAAGCTCCCGCAGGATGTTGTATTTCACACCGAAGTCGGCAACAACGATCTTCAGCCGTCGCCGCCCACCGCTGGCCGGGGTATTGCCGTCTCCCGACGTAATCTGCTCCGGAATGCCGTGCGACTCGCTCCCATCCCATCCGAACGGCGCCGACGCCGTAACGGCGCCGACCACGTCTTCCTCGCCGTAGCGCGGCGCAGCCTCAATGGCCGCGAGCGCCGCTGCAACGTCCGGGTTGCCGGTGACAACGCCCATCATCACGCCCTGCGTGCGGAGTCGCCGGGTAATGGCACGCGTATCGACGCCGGAGACGCCGGGTATGCCGTGAACCCGCAGGAATTCGTCGACGGTCATAACGCTGTCCGGGTTCGACGGCCGGTCGCAGTCCTGGCGGACTACGAGCCCGCGGACCTGTATCCGGCCCGACTCCCAGTCCCGGGCGTTGATTCCGTAGTTGCCGATCATCGGGTATGTCGGGATCAAGATCTGCCCGCCGTACGACGGGTCGGTCAGCATCTCCTGATAACCGGTCATGGCGGTGTTGAAGACCACCTCCCCCACTGCTGCGCCCTCGGCGCC
>JADFPB010000150.1 GCA_022562515.1 Chloroflexota bacterium
TCTTACCTCGCCATTTCAACCTTGCCCCGACAAGTCGGGGTGGAATATTTTCTGTGGCACTTTCCGTCGGGTCGCCCCGCCCTGCCGTTAGCAGGCATCCTGCCCGGGGGTGCTCGGACTTTCCTCCTTCCCGACATTGTCGGGACGGCGGCCGCCCGTCCACCTCACACACAAATGATACCTGTCCTGACCCACAGAAAGCGCCGCAAGTCAGCCGAGAGCCGCTCTTCACTCCCGCGGCGTCAACTCGATCTCGCTCGCACCGATGTCTAGCCTGGCGATCATCGCCCTCAACGCCCGGCGGGCCTCTTCGATGTCGTCACCCGCCGCCCTGCGCATTAGCTCATCTCTGTCTGAATACGACTCGGCAGCCTCCGAGCCTGCAGGGGGGCCGCCGCCGCGCACGCGCTCGATCTCGTCCAGCAATGGCTCAAGGGTCTGCACCCTGCCATGTCCGGACGCGACTAGCCGGTAGCGCCGCATGAATTCCCGCTGCAACGCACGCAACTGTGCTGACGCTGGATCTTCGCCAGTGATCGCAATCGCCGAACTCGAGGAGCTCGTGACCACAGCCAATCCCAGCTTTTCAAGCTCTACCATTACCGCGGTCTCCAGCTCTTCAGCGCGCCACGACGCGTGGTTCATTTGCTGATCTGAACGAGCAGGTCTTGCCGGACATTCGTAGTAGAGGTACTCGCGCGCCACCTCCGTTCCATCGGCCCGGGTCCATCGCCGCGCACGGGTGATTCCGTGTACTCCGCTCCCGCACTGGGCGCACCTGAGCAGGCCGCGCAGCCGGAAGCGCGATGACTTCGGCGGGCGCCGATGCGGCCGGCGGGCCCTGAGAATCTCCTGGGCGCGGTTGAAGACGGCCCTGTCCACCAGCGGGGGATGGTTCGCCACCAATCGGATTCCCTGACGTGAATAGGTACCGATATAAGCACGGTTTCTGAGCAGGCCGGCAACAGCGACCGGGCTCCAGCGATTGCCGGACCGCGTGCTAACGCCCTGCTCGTTCAGCCTTGCCGCAATACGCCGGAAACCGATTCCACCAGAACCATCCCCCAGTACATCCTCAGGCGATTCATCTGCAGGGGCCGCCGGCCGGCTCAGGTTATTCAGGGGCTCACCGAGATACCAGTCGAATATGCGGGCCACGATCTCCGCCTCGTCCGGAACCGGCGCCGGCATTCCGTCGACGCCCGCCAGGTAGCCGAATGGCAATCTGCCAAGCGCCTCGCCACGAACGGCCTTCGAGAGAATCGCGTCACGGATCCGCCGCTGCCGGCCCGGTGTGCGGCCAGGCAGCGCGAGACGGGACAGCCCGTCCTGAAGCGGGTCCGGGGCGTCTACGTCGGCGCACCGTATGGTTCCGCCAATCGCTTCGATCTCAATCACCCGGCGCACCAACTGTTCCAGGTCTGCCGCCAGATGCGCAGAATCCGGGATCACTACCAGCGCCGGCCGGGAGTCGGGCCCGGTAAACACTTCAACTAGATCTGAATACCCGTAGCGCGCGCCTGATGCCTGCAGTGCGCCCTCTGGTGGGACGACGGCGACGAGCTGATGAAATTCCTCGGCGCAAAACCGCTTGATCGCGGCCAGAGGATCTTCGTGACCGGAATGTTCAGGGGCGGCATCGCACGGCTGAGGGTTGTAGTAACCGACAGCCCGCAAAGCTCAGCTCGCCAGCAGGATGCGCCCACAGCTGCTGCACAGCACCAGGCTGGCGGAATTCTTCAACCTGGCTATCTCACGCATCGGGAGCTTGATCCGGCACCCCAGGCATATGCCGCGTTCCACTCTGGCAACGGCAACTCCTGCCTTGCGGGGGAGCAGCGATCTGTAAATGCTGAGATCATTCGCATCGATATCGGAGGCAAACGAGTTGCGCTCGCTCTCCAGCGTATTGCACTCTTCAGAAACGGAATGCGCCCTCTTGCGGTACTCAGACGCCTCGGTCTTCCACTGTTTTTCCGACGCGGCCAGAGACTCCTGCAAATCCCCGTGCCGGAGCGCGGCGTCATCGGACGCCAGCTGCGCGGGCGCTACAGCCTCCTCTGCGGCGGCCAGGCTGCGCTTCGTGAGGTTGTGCTCTTCTTCCAGCGCCGTCAGTTCTCTAAGATTCGTGATCGCGCCGCCGTACAGCCG
Organism: Chloroflexota bacterium; assembly: GCA_022562515.1. GTDB lineage: Bacteria > Chloroflexota > Dehalococcoidia > Lucifugimonadales > Lucifugimonadaceae > UBA1151. The sequence goes on from JADFPB010000150.1 coordinate 2,152, forward strand.
GGTCTCAATACCCTCAAGCTTCTCCCTCAGGCCCGCGCCCTCAGCCTCGAGCTTGCCATGCTCGAGACGAGTTTCGAGGACCCGCACACGAGATGCCTCGTAGTTGCTTTTCAACTTCTTCAGATCGCCCTTGGCTTTCAGTAGATCGGCGATCTTCCGATACTCGGCCCGGCTCTTCGCCAGCCTCTGATCGATTTGCTGGACCTCGAGAAGGGATTTAGCTGAATTCAAAGTAACAAAACCGCCGAAAAAGGTGTATGAATTGCGACCGGGAAGATACTCAAAGTCTAGCCGGGGCTGTAGGGAGCGTCAACGAACCGCGAGAGCAAAGTGGCTCAAGTTCCGCGCCGCGGGGCCAGCATCGCTGTTTGCCGCGCGGGTTTGCCGGGGGTACATTATCCAAACGACGCCATCATTGCATCAAATACATATTCCGGCCTGATACGACCACACACGAATGCAGGGAGATCTTTGACAGTCAACCTTCCAGAATGCGTAAGGGCCCGCCCGCGCAGCAGAATCGTATGCACACTCGGCCCCAGCACTGTGTCGGCAGATTCAATCAGACAACTGATCGAGGCCGGTATGTCCGTCGCGCGCATCAACACCTCCCATGCGACGCTGGATTTCCATCGCCAGTGCATTCAGACGGTCCGAGAAGTGTCCGGCTCAATGGGCATTCCGATAGGCATCCTCGCCGACCTTCCGGGTCCCAAATATCGGCTTGGCCAGATCTCCGGGGGCGCCATGGACCTGGTCGAAGGCCAGACGATCTTCTTGAACGGGGACGACAATGAAGGAGCGCCCGGCTCTGCCCCCGTTCGCCCCGCCGGCCTGCACCGCGACGCACGCGTCGGCGATGACATTCTGGTGAACGACGGCGCGATCAGGCTTGTGGTGGCTGCGATCTCCGGCCCGTCTATCGAATGTACCGTCGCCATCGGAGGGGTGATGGAATCCCGCAAGGCCGTGGCCATTCCGGCTCGGACTTCAACCCTGCCATACCTGACGGAGGACACGGAGAACGCGCTGGAGTTCGCCATCAGCGAAAAGGTCGATTTCATCGGCCTCTCCTATGTCAGGTCGGCAGATGATATGAAGGCCGCTCGATCCTTCGTCGACGAACGCAGTCCAGGCTCGCAATTAATCGCCAAAATCGAACTCAGAGAATCCCTGGACAACCTCGAAGAGATCATTGATGCGACGGACGGAGTGATGGTCGCCAGGGGCGATCTTGGAGTCGAACTGCCCATGGCCCAGGTGCCCGGCGCCCAGAAACTGATCATCCGCAAAGCGAACGAAGCGGGAAAAGTGGTCATAACGGCAACGCAGATGTTGGAGTCGATGATCGTCTCTGCAACGCCGACAAGGGCGGAGATCACGGATATCCACAACGCCGTGGTCGATGGCTCGGACGCCATCATGCTCTCTGCCGAAACGTCGATTGGAGAACACCCGATCGAGGCTGTCAAGGTGATGGCGGAAGCTGCCCTGGAGGCCGAAAAAACGATCGACAGGGACGCGCTCGAGTCGCGATGGGAGGCGCTCGAAAAGTCCGTCGACAGAGCAATCGCATACACGGCCTGCTGGACCGCCGCCGACCAGGGGTCGAAGGCGATCATCGCCTTCACCGAAAGCGGCACTACGGCGGCCCGTGTATCGTCATTCCGCCCGGCGGCCCCCATCCTGGCACTTTACCGCGACCCGTCCGCTGGACGCCGGCTCTCGCTGCGCTGGGGCGTGATTCCAATCGAGGTCCCCGCCTTCTCGTCCATACAGTGGATGTTCCACGAGGGCTCGCGCATTGCACTCGAAACCGGATATGCGCATGAGGGCGACTCCGTCATCCTGGTGGCCGGAATGCCAGTAGGCGCCTCCGGGAACACCAACCTGGTCCGTGTAATCGTGCTACCGGAACCAGAGCCGCGCTTCGGGCGCGAGAGATTTAACGACCTCTTAGTTCAGGAATAAGTGCATCACCCGCCCGGCTGACGTTCTTCCACACTGGCAAGGCCCGCCTCCAAATTGACCAGCAATTCGCTGCCCGTAGGTTCATGCCCATAGCAGGCGGCCTCGAATCGGCGCGTAATCTGCTCCACCGGCGCGCCCGGCAACGCCGCCTGTAATCTTCCGGACAGTTCAGCCGGCGTCAGGTGCGACTCAAGCGCCGCTCCGCGCCTCATGCCCGCGCCCAGATAACGGAAGTAGAGCTGGAAAACCTCCGTTATGCCCGGCTCGCCTTCCGGGAAGCGAAGACCCGCCTCTTTACCCCCGCCGCGCTTCAGGAAACCGGGGAGCAGCCGTCCGAATAAATCCGCAAGATCCGCTCTCGCGTCCGCGTCACCACGGATCGACTCCCGATCGGCGTCCGGCTCCTCTTCCCGTTCGGAGCGGAGCCGCTGGAAGCTCTTCATCAGAATCCAAAACACGACCAGCAGCAGCATGAAGCCGATGGGCCACACGAGAACCTCAATGATGTTCTCAATCAGGGAATCGCCGGTAGCTTCCATCATTTCACCGGCAGGCTCCGGCTCTGGCCGCGCCTGTTGCGCCTGCCCAAGCAACTCGCCGCGCTGCCCCCCCGGGTTAAACCTGTCCTGAAGCCACTCTATGAACCAGAAAAGGACCGTCAATGGCGGCGTTAAAATCACCTCTATCACCTTAAACAAGGCGTCCCGGACCGCGGCCGCGGCGTCTATGAAAAGGCCCAGCGGACCACTGCCATATGCTGCGCCAAGCACCCCAACAACCACCCCGACGGCCAGAACGGCCCCGACGGTGAGACCGATCACCCTGCCCCAGATGCGCTGAGCAGACCCCCACGCGTTGCCTTCCGCCAGACGGCCGACCGACATGCCACCCAGCGAGGCCGCGAAGAACGGGAAGATGATCAGCACCACGCCGGTCGCCTCATCACGGGCAAGCTGAATGATCAACGCGAGCGCGATGGCCACAACCCCAATCCGGAAAGATTTGTGCAGCGCGTCCCACGGCTCCCTAAAAATGATGAACCGAGCGCCGCGCGTCCAGATCGCGATGGCGATCACGAAGGAAACTATGATGGCCAGAGACTCCTCCTGGTCATATTCCCCGAGCAACAGCCTGCCAAACCAGAAGCCATCGAAGCCGGGCGAGTCCGCGGTGGACCTCAGCGCAACCGCGCCGTAGACGGTCGTGAGGCCGACTACGCCCTGCAGGAGCGCCAGCGTGATGAAGTCGCCCCCGACTCCGGCCGCCACCCACGTGACCGTCATCGAGAGGGCCAGCACGCCCAGAAGCACCAGCCAGGATAGCGGAGAGCCACTCTGGCCAATGATGACGCCCACTATCGATGTCACGGCAAACAGCCAGGCCGAATCGGCTATGGCTAGAGAGGAGTAGAGAATCCGTGTGCGGTCAATCATCCCACCAGGGGACCTCCTCGGCCGTCGGATAGGGCACGTCAAAACGCTCACCCTCGCTTGTTATCTGAAAACGCCCTCCAGAGCGGGGTGGCTCAGCATCGCCCATGTATAGCGCCATGACGGGATGCCCGCGGCCGGATAGCCGGTCGAGTTCAGCGAGCAGGCTGTCAGGGAAGATCGAAGAGACGGCAATGATTGTTGAGCCGAATGGGATCGCCTTGGGCGACGCGCCGATTACCCTGGATAGGGGGTCGATGGCAATCGGCCGAACCATCGCCAGCGCCTCGAGCAAGACCAGCAACTGCCTGGGATCCGCACCCGGAGCGATTACCATCCGGCCTTCACCGGCGAGTGGAACGCCGTTGCTTATCAGGCCGACGCGGTACCCCAGCTCATCGGCGCGGGCTGCAAGTGAGGCCGCCGCCGTGACTCCGCGCTCCAGCATCGGCCTGCGAAACCCATCCCACGCGTTCACCGTCGTTGCGGCATCGAGCATGATCACAAGATACTGGTCCGCCGTATGGTCGTAGGTCCTGACATGCGGCTGCCCCAGCCGGGCCGTGACTTTCCAATCGATGCGCTTGATCGGATCGCCCGGCACATATTCCCGCAGGCCGGATGGCCGGCTTAAGTCTTCGGCAAGCCGAATCCTGCTCAACACATCTCCCTGCGGCCGCGCCGACAGGAAATTGATATCGTCCACCGGCACAATGTTCGGATAGATGACGATAGTCTCGGCAGAGCGGACCTCCAGCCGCGCGCGGAACAGGCCGAACAGATCCCCGGCTTCGAGCTGCGCCGGGCCGATTCTCACATGGCCCCTGTGCAACGCCCTGATACGGAATCTGTGCCGCACCCGCTCATACCAGCCCAGGCTCAACGAGTCTTCCAGCCGGTACGAGTCGGAGCGCTCTGTCCTGACCGTCTTGACGCCGAGCGCCTGCAACTCCTTCGGAATCTCATCGTGGACGTGCAGCCACGGAACAGGGATTGGCTTCCGGTTTTCCAGGGTCAACGTCAGTTCGGTCTCCTCGCCGGGGAAAAGATAACGCTGCGCGACGTGCCGGGAATAGCGAACTTCTTCGAGTGCCAGGCGCGCCCATACCCGCGCCCCAATAGCAATGATGCCCGTCATCACCGTGACGGCGATGATCCAGGGCTCGTCCGCCAGAATTCCCACTATGAGCACTACGGCGAGAAAAATCACCCACAACTCGCCCAGCATCACCGACAGCACGTCCTGGGGGCGGTTAGCCATGTGGACCTGTGCCGCCCAACCCCGGTCGAACCCCGGACTGGTAAAGCGGGATGCCCGGGCCAACGTCTGTCTGGTTTCTTTGTTCATGCTCGGGCCGCCAACACGCGTCGCCTCGCCAGAGTGAGCCGGAGCCGGCCTGGCGTTCGACTGGGCCTAACGTTCGATTGGGACAGGGATGTCCCGGATGCGATCGTCCAGTATCGACTCTGCGTCGCGCCCTCTGAGCCGCGCCTGGG
>JADFPB010000151.1 GCA_022562515.1 Chloroflexota bacterium
GTGAGCGTGAGCGAGCGGGATGAGGGCGCCAACGTAATCGCGATAAACCGGGTTGGTGACCGTCCATTGCGAGAGGGCGCCATCGAGTTTCACGAAATCGAAGTTCAACTCTTCTGTCACGCTTAGCAGGGCGGCCCCGCCGTCGAATCCATCGAGGGCAAGTTGGAACCCCGCGGCTGAGAGCATGCCGATAAAGGCGGTCGCGGCCGGCTTATTCTCGATTACCGTTGTATTGGGTATTTCCAACGTCACCTGGTGATGCGGCACGTCCCATTGGGCGGCGCATCCGATGACATACTCTGCCATGTCGGTTTCAGCGGTTTGCGCCGACAGATTGATCGTGATTGGAATGGCCTGCCCGGCGTCTGAGTGGCGTCGCCAGCGATGCATGGACTCGTTGATGATAATGCGGTCGAGCGGGTGCGCGAGATCGAGCCGCTCGGATTGATTAAGGAAGTCTGCCGGGAGATGCATTTTGCCGCGTTCGTCCTCGATACGGACCAGCACCTCCCAGTAGGCCGGCCGGGGGTCGTTCGGCCGGAAGATCGACTGCCTGTAGAGGTGGATGTGATCGCGGGTTACCGCATCCAGCAGGAGGACGCGGGCTCTCTGGAGGTCGACAGAATCCCCGGTGACAATCTCTGAGATGTGATACGCCACGAATCTGGTCCTCCTCGAGCCCCTGCGGCGTCTCTCGTGGAACGGAGCGGGTTCCCCCTCCTTCCTACTCTGACATGCCTCGTTCAGGAGGACTACGGGAAGCGCATTCATATCGCGCGTGGCCTGCCCATACATGCACTAGTCACATCTACCCAATTGCACCAGTGCATCGACATCTCCCGGCAGGATTTCCCTGCACCCGTGCGTGGATTGGGGCATTTGCGAGCGGATGCGGAGCCGAATGACCCCAAGAGGCTGGGATCTTCGGTTACATCGAGGGTCCGTGAGCGTCGACTCCGGGGATTCCGCTGTTCGAGATCCTCAGGGGAGCCTCGGGATGATATTAAGTCGGCGGGCGTGCCGCGTCCTTCTCCGCACGCAAATTACCCCGTACAATCCGCCCCCAACGCAATTTGACAGGCGCCAGACGGGGGTTTGGGGATGAAGATCAAGGACGTGAAGACGTGGGCGGTGGAGAATCCTCCGCCGCATTACGGGGGGCCGTACTGGATTTTTGTGAAGCTGACTACCGACAACGGGATTTCGGGGTATGGCGAGGCTTACGGAGTTCCGTTTGCGGCGAGCAAGGTGCGGGGGCTGATCGAGGACGTGGCCGAGCGGCTTGTGGTGGGCCGGAGTCCGTTTGATATCGAGACGATCTGGCGGGTGATGTATGCGAGCGGGTTTTCTCACCACCCGGAGTTCACGATGGGCGGGGTGATGAGCGCCATCGAGATCGCCTGCTGGGACATCGTCGGCAAGGCGCTCGATCAGCCGGTTTACAACCTGCTTGGCGGCATGGTGAACGACAAGCTGCGCTCGTACACGTATCTGTATCCCGGCGGAGAGACGAAATCCGGTGCGCTGGCTGTCACGAACATCCATGCCGACCCCGAGATTGCGCCGAAGCGGGCGGAGCATTACATCAACCTTGGCTTCACGGCTGTCGGCTTCGACCCTGTGATGCCGATGGGCTCGTTCGACCCTCGGCAGCTATCGCTGGAGTCGCTCGATAACGCCGAGCTGGTCACGAAGAACTTGCGCGAGGTTGCGGGCAGCAAGTGCGATCTGCTTGTGAAGACGCACGGTGAGATGACGACGTCGAGCGCCATCCGGTTTGCGAGGCGTCTGGAGAAGTTCGACCCGTTGTGGTTCGAGGAGCCTACGCCGCCGGAGAACCGGGACGAGATGGCGCGGGTTGCCCATGCCACGACCATTCCCGTGGCGACGGGCGAGCGGCTGGTGAGCAAGTACGAGTTTGCCGACGTTCTTGGCAAGCAGGCGGCGTCTATATTGCAGCCTGCGCTGGCGCGAGTGGGCGGGATTTTGGAGGCGAAGAAGATCGCCGGGATGGCGGAGGCGCATTACGCTCAGATGGCGCCTCATCTCTACGCCGGGCCGATCGAGGCTGCGGCGAACATCCAGATTGCCACGTGCAGCCCCAACTTTCTCATCCAGGAGAGCATCGAGACGTTCGGGGGCTTTTACGCTGAGATATTGAAGAAGCCGATTCTGTGGCAGAACGGGTACATCGTCCCGCCGACGGACCCGGGCATCGGGTATGAGCTGGACGAGGACGTTGCGGACGCGCATCCGTACACGGAGGACGCCACGTTTCCCCCGATGGCGCAGAAGCCGATCGTGCTCGAGCTGGCAGACTAGCCAGATGTCTCTGGACTGAATCGGGATTCATGCGTTTCTGGCGGGTTGCGGGTTGTTGCCCGCCCGGCCGCTGAGCTACGGGGGCAGGTGTCCCTGCACCTTCTCGGGATTCATGCGTCTGCGGCCGAGTCGGTGGTTGGGCGCCCGCGCAGGTTGTGGATTCGGATGGTGTTTTGGTAATCCCGGGGGGAATCGAACCCTCGTCTCCGGCATATCAGACCGATGCTCTTCCGTTGAGCTACAGGACCAGATTCTCTGGACCCTTCGGACAGGCTCAGGACAGGCTTTCTCGGGATTCATGCGGGTATGGCGAGGTCGAAGGCGAGTTGCCCGCGGGGGTTTGCATGTGTCCCTGCCCTCGGGCAGGAGACCGGCTATTACAGACCCTTGAAGTTGATGAACTGGGCCAGTTCGTACTTTGCTTCGACCAGGTCCTTCGCGTCCTCCATCACCACGTCTATCGGCTTGTAGGCGTCGGGCGCCTCGTCAATCAGGTATTTGGCGTCGCGGTCCTGCCAGACGCGGTCACCCATCTGCGCCTTGAACTCGTCGATGTCGAGTTCGCGTCTTGCGGCGCCGCGGCTCTTGAGTCGCCCCGCGCCGTGTGGAGCGGTGTTGTAGGAGTCGAGGTTGCCCTTGCCGGCAACGATGTACGACAGCGCGCCCATCGAGCCGGGTATCACGCCCTTCACGCCTTCCGATGCGTCGATGGCGCCCTTCCGGGAGAGCCACGAGCCGTCGGACTGCTTTTCTGAGTAGTTGTGATGGCAGTCGATGTCGTCGAGGATGGCGTATTCGGCCTCCTCGGCGACTGCCTCCAGCATCCGGTCCATCATCGCCCGTCGCTGCCAGAGAGCGAACGACTGTGCCCAGAGCATGTCGGCGATGTAGGCGTCGAACTCGTCTGTTCCCTCGATGAGAGGGTAGAGATCCTTGTTCTCCGGTTTCTCGCCGTTTGCCTTGCCCCATTCCTTCGCTGCGTTGATGTGCTTCTGAGCGAGCATGTTGCCCGGGCCGCGTGAGCCCGAGTGCACGACCAGCCAGACGGCGCCACCGGCATCGGACGAGACCTCGGCGAAGTGGTTGCCTGAGCCGAGAGTTCCGAACTGGGTGGCTGACCTTGCGAGGATTCGCTGGTCCGCGCCCGGCGCCTGACCGAACTCCTTCTTGAAGCGCTGCCAGGCCTGGTAGGTCTTATCGAGCGGGCTGCCCGGCTCGCGGCCCTGGCCGACGCCGGCCGGGATCCACTCGCGGAAGCGGCCGATGATGCGGCCTCGGGCGGCTCGGTCAAGGCTTTCGGCAGACAGGTCGGTCTGCACCGCGCGCATACCGCAGCCGATGTCGACGCCAACGGCCGACGGGAGGATTCCACCCCTGGTCTTGATCGCCGAGCCGACGCATGCGCCCATTCCCAGGTGGGCGTCGGGCATGAGCGCGACATGGCCTTCCACAACCGCTGCCCGGCTGATCATCTCTGCCTGCTCGCGGGTATTGTCTTCAAGGAGCGAGGCCCATGAGAGAACCGTTCCCTCACGTCCGTCCCGTTCCGTCACGAACTGTTCTACTGACTTTTCAGGCGCCACGGGTCTACTCCTTTCGTAATTCCCATTGCTTGTTTCTGGTTGCCCCGGGGAGATTTGAACTCCCGGCCCTCCCGACTTATCGTCGGGATGCTCTGGCCGCTGCGCTACGGGGCTATGGAGTTGGTGGCGGGACTCGAACCCGCTCCGTCTGCCTGGAAGGCAGAGGTGCAGCCAGATACACCTCACCCACTTATTTGAGGGCTCCAATCGCACCCTCGTGTCCGATATTCAGTTGTTAAGGCGCTGGTTGCGAGGCCGGGGGCCGCACCCGGAAGTCGGAGGCTTATGAGACCTCGACGGGACTGCCATCCTCGCAGTATGTCCCGAGCAGAGTGACCCGGCCGGATTCCACCCGGCCCACAAAAAAACCCCGGTCGCATCGCTGCTCCGGGGCTTCCCCTGGCGTGTTGTAGCCGACCTAAATCAGGTACACCTACTCCACAGTTTCAGGAAGCCACCCGTGAGCTGTCCGTCTGTATTCCAGACGGGGCGCGGCGCGCTTGGCCGACCCGTAATCCCTACGGGTTGGGCCCAACCGGCCAAGTGTATTGATCTGTAAAAACTCATAACCACTTTTAGTGTCACTCCCCCCGAAACGATTCGTCAACCCCCTGATTTCGTGGCTCGAATCCTGTGAGCTTATGGTTCCATGAACCACATTTTCAGCCCGCCCGGAGGGCGACTGTTTGACGCTCGATTCGCGATTCGTTTACGAAATGTCAGGAGTCGTATTCCAACTGGTGAATGGGTGAACCGGGGCAGAATTCCAGGGAGCGGCCGAAGAAGACCTGGCCGAGGTCCTGGAAGAGTTCAGCAGGTACTTTTACGATTCTGAAGCGCAGGCCGCGGTGGAGTTGGAGAGCCGGTTCAGGTCGCGGCCAGTGCGCGCGAAATGAACTCCCGGAACCGGCGGCGCATCATGCGTTTGGTGATGTCGGTGCGGCCAAGGTCATGGTATCCGGGCAGCCACGCTGCCGGGTCCGGCATGGCCCTGGACGCGACCATCAGGTCCCAGAAGTGCGGCGTTTCGATTCGGATGCCACTTATCTCCTCGTAGCGGGCACGGAATCGGTCGGCGGCATCCGAGCCGAACAGCATCGTCAGATCCTGGCGGCAGTATGCGACATCGTATGCAGGCTCCCCGAGCGCAGGCATCTCCCAGTCGACGATTCCAGTCAGCTTTCCGCGTGACCAGACGGTATTGCCCGGCCAGTAGTCCGTGTGTATGAGCGTCCCGCCTGGCATAGCCGGCCATGATGCGTCAAGAGCCCTGAGCACGCGCTCTCCGTCCGGATGCTTCGCGCATCGCCCGATGAGGCCCTCGCTTTTTATTTCCCGGGCCAGTTGGACCGGATGGTTGCCGAGATGAGCCGTACCGGCTGAGTCGAACTCTGCGCCGTGCAACAGGGCCAGCGCTTCGGCAAGCCCGCCAAGCCACGCATCGAGGTCGGCCGGAGCGAGATTGGCATGGCCGGGAAGCCATGTCTGGACGATGGTGGGCGCGCCGAAGGTACCGCCGTCGGTGTCCAGCCATACGGGTCGAGGCGCGGGGACGCCTGCCTTATCGAGAATCTCCAGGGTCTGAAACTCCCGACGGGCGACTTCCGGATCATTGTTGGCCCAGTAGTCGTTGAAGCGTCGAACCACGACATGCAACTTCGCGCCGGTTCGCTCGGTGATGTTCACCCCGTGCATTCCGCAGGAGATTCCCCCGCGAAGCCTCCTGATGGATGTTATTCGCCCACCCGGAGCAATTTCCGAGAGCAGGCGCTCCATTGCCTCACGGCCGGGGCGGCGTTTTAGTTGCTCCGCAGTCGGCATTCGTCCGGCGTCCCTTTTGCGTTTCTGTTGCGTCTCTGGGGTCGACTATGCCTGCGGTCCGGATGGCCCGAACCGCTCGGTATGGATGGACTGCGGCGGGATGCCGCGTGCCACCAGGAGGTCGGCGGCCGTCTCGACGAAGCCGTCGGGGCCGCAGATGTATGCCACGCAGGCCGTCCCCGAACGTTCTGTGATCTCAGCGATCATCTCGCTATCCACGCGCCGGGAGTAGCCCCGCCAGCCTGGCGGCGCGCCCCGGGTGATCGTGTGATGGACGGAGAGGGTTTCTCCCGGCGCTGACATCCCATCCAGCTCGCGCCGGTAGATGACATCCGGCAGGGTGCGGGAGCTGTAGAGCAGGGTGGCGTCCGGTTTTTCTGGTGACTGCGCGTCGATGGCGGAGCATCGACATCAGCGGCACGATGCCTGATCCGCCGCCCACGAGGAGAAGGGGGAGCAGCAGGGGAGCGCCGTCTGTGACCGACCAGGTAAACGGGCCGCCGATGGGTCCCCTGATTTCGATCTGGTCGCCAATTTTGACGGCCTCATGGAAAAAAGGTGAAACCACGCCGTTCGGAATCAGCTCGATCGTGAAGTCCAGGACGCCTTGATTTTCGGGCGCGGACGCAATCGAGTAGCTGCGCTGTGCCTGATATCCGTCTGGAGCCGTCAGGCGAATGTCATAGTGCTGGCCGGACCTGAACGGATGCCATCGGCTCGGACGCAGGGTGAACGTTTTCACCCCTGGCGTCTCGATGGTGATTTGCTCGAGTGTGGCGGCCTGCCATTCGATTCGGCGCATGATGGTCAGTGGTAGGGCTCAGGGGCGGGTCGGGCTAGTCGCCCCAGTAGCGTTCTTCCCGCCATGGGTCGCCGCGCATGTGGTAGCCGGCTGCCTCCCAGAATCCTGGAGCGTCGGCATCCATGAAACGCAGCCCGTTGACCCATTTCGCGCTCTTCCACAGGTACAGGTGCGGCACCAGCAGGCGGGCGGGACCGCCGTGCGGCCGCTCCAGCGGCTTACCGTCGAACTCCCACGTGACCCACGCCTTGCCGCCTGTTAGATCAGCCAGCGGCAGGTTCGTCGTGTAGCCGCCATAGGAGGTGATCATGACGAACTTTTCGGCCGGCTTGCCGATCGCTTCCAGGAGCGTGTCGACCGAGACGCCTCTCCAGGTCGAGTCCAACTTCGACCACTTGGTGACGCAGTGGAGGTCGACCGTGATCACCTCGTTGGGAAGC
>JADFPB010000152.1 GCA_022562515.1 Chloroflexota bacterium
GCGGTCGCGGATGTACACGTCCTGTTTCCCGTTGGTGTCGCCGGCAACCAGCGCGCTGTCGCTCGTAAACGCGACGTAGCGCCCGTCGCCTGCGAGTGCGGCCGCAAAGCTCGCGCCGCTGCCCTGGTTGCCGACCGAATCGACGCTGATGCGCACCGTCTGGCCGGTTTGGCGATCGTGGACGAAGATATCCAGTTCATTGTTGGTGTCATTTGCAACGAGGTTGGTCGCAGGGCTGCGGAAAGCCACGAAGCGGCCGTCGGCGGAGACGGCGGGGAATGAGCTGGCGTCATTGGCCTCGGTTCCGTCGGACGCGGCGCTGGCCCGCAAGGTATTGCCGGCCTGCTCGACGCTGATTCGGAAATTGGCGACGATGTAGGCAGTGTTGTCGATCGTCAGGGCGTTGTCGGCCGAGTCGTTGCGGTTGTCCGGCACACCGGTCGGCCGTCCGTCGAAGTCGACGTCGGGGTTCGAAAAGTGCTGGATTCGCGTGCCGGGTGAATAGGCCATGATGGTGCGCCACTGCGATCCACTGGCGCCCCAGAAGCGATGTCCGTAGGAATAGTCGTACGCCCCGCCGACGCCTGCGTTTCCGCGGTCGTGCGCGCAGCCCATGTTGTGACCCAGTTCGTGTCCGAACGAGTAGTAGCCGGTCGCGCAGGACGTGGAGACGACGTTGAAGGCCCATGCCTCGAACCCAGGCGACGGCTGGGTCATCACCCAAGCCATCCCGCACCACTGCGTGTTGGCGACAAACAGGCTGACCGCGTCGGCGGCGTAGGTCTCTCGCAAACAGTGAGCGTCGTCCATGTGGCCGTCGTCCGGATCGGTCAGCCGGTTCAGATCGGTTTGGAAGTCGCCGCTTTCGGCGTAGTTGATTTCACTCTGGTTGACCAGGCGAACGCGAGGCGCGATTTGGCTGTCTCGAAAGGCGGCGTTGGTCTCGGCGACGGCCAGATTGATCAAGGCGGTCATGGCGGCCGCGCCGCCGGCGGCGGATCGGGCCGCGGGCGTGTAGACGACCAATACGTCGATGGTCGCTCCATCGTCGTCACACGGACCGCCGTCGCCGGTGGGGTCGCCCTGAGGCTCGACCTCATGCTCGTCCGTGACGCCGCACGCGGGATAGGCACTCTGATCGATCTCATGCACGACGTGCATGCCATTGCCGAGATAGCGAATCTGATAGGTTCCATCCTGCGGCGATCGAATGTTGGCGACGGCGACCTCCTGCTCGGTGACGAGGATGAAGCTGCTCCGCGGCTGGTCCTCGAGGCGTCCGAACAATGTGAAGCTTTGTGGTGATCTCAGTTCGATTCGCTCGACGATCGCGGCGGCCGCGACGTCATCGAACAGGTTCAGGAACAGAACCTGATTCGCGCCCGGTTCAAACTCGGTCAACTGACTCATGTCGATCCAAACCGGGCGGCTTCGGATGATCGTGTCATCAGCCGGCTGGCCGATATCCCATTCGGCGATTTCCACCATCAGAGGCGGCGAATCGAGTTGCGCGCCCGTTTGCCGCGCCGCGGCGTACGCGGCGCCAAGATAGAGACCTGCCGCGATGCAAGCGGCCATGGATGTTCTGAAAGTTCTCATGTCATTCCCTCAGCAATTGAGCCGATCGTGCGATCAGCCGGTCAAGTCGATCCGCCGAACCGTTGCCAGCGTTCATCAGGTCTGCGGTCGAGAGCGGGCGACCTTGCAGATGACGCGGATATTCCTGAGATGAGAGGGGAGCGAATACCGCTAAGTGCTTGACTTTACGTGAGTTGTGTGGAAGAATTTCAGCACGGTTCAGGCCGGAGTGGCGGCATGATCACGACGACGAACACCATTCTGCTCGAAGGGCTTTGCGATTCGGCGAATGACTCCATCTGGCGCGAGTTCGATGGTCGTTATCGCCCGGTGATCGAAGCGTTCGCCCGCAGGCTGGGGCTGGGGGCCGAGGATGCCGTGGATGCCGCCAACCATGATTATCAGCAGAGCGGTGACCAGGAGTTGTGATCGGATCTCCGAATGTTCGACTTCACCACCCTGGACGGCCATAAAGGCCTGGTCTACCCCCTCGCCCAGAAGCTTCGGGATGAACACGAACGCGATGGAGGTGCCCATGCCGATGATGACGGCCGCAACGAAATGCCACCTGAACACGAGCGCCATCTTGGTGATACGCCATATGGCGTCCGCACCGCTGGGGCCGCCGATGGTGATGCGGGCGCGCGTGCTCCTGCGCTCACGCGCGGTGCGCGCGCCCTGTGGGCCTGTAAGAGTGGTGCTCGTCGGTTACCTCGCCGCTGGCTCGGTCAACGCTATCGCGTCTCGTCGCTGCGGCGGGGCGCTGGTAGCAGAAGAAATATTTCTTTGCAGTGCTTGAGTATACGCCTCACTCAAACGGTCAGGAGTATATCGTTGAGCTTATCTCTGTTCTACGGAGATTCGATGCGTGATAGCTCCATGTTTGAGATGCGTGGGGCCCCGCAGAGGGTGAACAGGGCGCGACGCCATGCGTCGGCATCAAACCCATGTTGATGGGAAATGCCGGGCACCGCGGTGCGCGTCTCGTTTGACTGGCAAATGTTTGACCGATAAGGCGTCGGATGCCAGACTCGGGCGGACATCGTCGCCAGGGCGTTGCGCAAGTTACGAGTAAGGAGACCGCTGATGGCGAAGCTGACCGACGCCGAAATCTCTGAGTTGAGCGGCTCTGCGCCGAAGTGGGACGTGATCGAAGAGGATGGGATGAAGCGTCTCCACCGCGTCCTCGAGTTTGGGAATTTCGCTGAAGCGCTGGCATTCACCAACCAGGTTGGAGCGCTTGCTGAAGAGGCCGATCATCATCCGCGTCTGGTGACCGAGTGGGGCCGGGTAGCGATCACGTTCTGGAGCCACCAGTACGGCGGCGTGGTTGCCGAAGACTTCCAGATGGCCGCCCGAGTGGATGCGCTCTAACGTCGAACGCGTGCACACAGCAGGCTATGCCAGAGCCATGAACAAAAACGTCGTCATCGACGCTATACGCGAACGCCGAACGGTCCGTGAATTCACAAATGATCCCGTTCCCCGGGACGCCCTCGAGCGGTGGCTGGAGGCGGCCTGTTGGGCGCCCAACCACCGGCTGACAGAACCCTGGCGTTTCCTGGTACTGAATCAAGGTGGGACCGCCCGCGCATCGATCGGCGACATGGCACGCGACTACGCATTCGAACTCGGACGGGACCTTCCGGACGCCAAGCGAAATCGCGTTGCGGACGCCGCGCGCGATGAGGTTCTGGAAAGCCCGGCGTTTATGTATGTCTACGCGTTGCCGGGCGATAGTGAAGAGATCAGCCGCGAGAATTACGCTGCCGTCTGTTGCGCGGTACAGAACTTTCAGCTCGCGGCCTACTCAGAGGGATATGCGGTGGGCTGGTCGACGGGCAAGCTGACACGCCTGCCCGGACTGCGAGAGACGATCGGCGCGGACCCTGAGTGGCAGATGGTCGGGGCGCTTTTTGCCGGTAAAGCGGTTCGCCGACCGCGAGCCCAGCGCCAGGAGATGGGCAACGTGACAAGTTGGCTTTGAGGCTCGCCCCTGGCTAGGTCTGCTGCGCCCAGCCGCCGCCCAGTTCGTCGAAACGGCGGTGCAGCTCCTCGACGACTCCCGCCGGAATATTGGCGCCGCTCGTGACGAGTTCAATGTTGGATCTCATGTGCTCCGGGTTGGCGGTGCCGACGATGGCCGTGCTGATCTCAGGATGGGCGAAGGTGAAGCCCAGCGACGTCGTGACCGGGTCGTCTGACTCACCGTCAATCGGCCCTTTTTCCGTCATCTCCAGGGCGCGCTTGAAATATTCGGCGCCGTATCCCGTGACTCTGCCGGAGTGGCCTTCCCGGCGGGCCACGCCCCAGACGGCATTGGCGATGGGCCTCTTGGCGATAACGCCCATTCCGGCATCTTGCGCGGCCGCGAGGAGGCCGGACGTTCTCGCACCCTGCTCAACAAGGTTGAAACTGGTCTGGAGCGTGTCGAAATGGCCGCTGTCCACCGCCCAGCGGGCAGCCTCGTTATCGCCGCTGTATCCGATGAATCGCGTCTTGCCTGCCGTTTGCGCCGCCAGCAGAGCCTCTATCACATCGCCGCGTTCGAGCACGTTTATGCCGCATGAATGGAGCTGTACCAGATCGAGGTGATCGGTTTGCAGAAGTCTCAAACTGGCCTCAATCGACGAAACGACCAGCCCGCCCGTCCACTCGCTTCCCGAAGTGTGGTCCGTGACATGGCCCGCCTTGGTCGCCAGAAAATAGTCGTCGCGGCGCTGTGAGACTGCCTTGCCGACCAACTCCTCGCTTCTGCCGTAACAGGCCGAGGTATCGAGCAGATTGATGCCCGAATCGAGCGCAGCGTTGATCACTTTCGACGCCGCCTCCACATCGACATCGCGGATCTCGGCAAGCCCCACTCCAAGTCGTGATACCTCGAAACCTGTCTTCCCGAACGGCACTGTCTGCATTGCTGCCTGCCTCAACTCACTTCCCCGGCCCCCGGCAGGCCGGTCCATTGTTTGCGCCTGGCCACCACCCCGTAAAGGATGATCAGGGAGAGCACACACCATACGCCGACCACGAGGAATGCGACGGGCAGGTTGTCATTGATCCCATCTGTTGCCATGCCGCAGTCTCAGTACGGCAGGCCGATGGCGCGGGTCAGGAAACCGATGAACGGCGAGATGGCGATGCAATCATCTGTGAAGCGGTCGATGAAGTCGGGCGACGTGACATCGTCTTCCGAGTATCGCGTAGACGCGAAGTGGGTTTTTTTCTTCAGGTCTTCTATCAGTGGGTGGTCCGCGTCGTAGCCTTTCGGCGGCCGCTTCAGGGAATCCCCTCCCACCTCGTGGTTCTTCAACACGTCGGGGTGGTTCCTGGCGGCTTCCCAGTCGGGCTGATGCGTGTCGATAGCCGTTCGAATCTTGCCAAGGGTTTCTGCGTCGGGGTGCCAGATGCCACCGCCGGCGAACGCGGCGCCGGGCTCGATGTGCATGTAAAAGCCGGGCGCGTGGACGTCCTTGCCGGCTTCGTGCCGAAATTGAAGCCCGGCATTGGTCTTGTACGGCGTCTTGTCCTTTGAGAAACGGACGTCGCGATATATCCGGAACATCGAACCGCCGACGGGGCGCGGGTCAGCGATGAAGTGCGGGCTAACGGCTTCGATCCGTTCGTCGAAGTCTTCGACGAACCTGAGCAGCGGCTCTTTCACGTCGCGCTCGTACCGCTTCTTGTTGGCATTGAACCATTCGCGGTCGTTGTTCTCTCTGAGGTCGGAGAGGAATTCGAATATGCCGGGGCTGAAGTGGGCGTCGTCTGCCATAGCTCTTCCTCTGATCGGTTTCACGTAATCGGTGTCAGGGTTCGGGCAGTCTAGCGCGAACTCGGGTACGCACCAAGCGAGGGGTGTCCTGGGCTCCGGCATGGCCGTTAGTTGAGGCCCGTTGCGCTCGACCCTATACTGCCGCTCGCGAATGAGGTGAGAGATCACCGGCAGGAAAACCGGGACCAGGGAAGCGCAGAGCGATGTCATACGACGTAATAGTTGTGGGAGCGGGCTCCGCGGGCGCCATCGTCGCAGCTCGGCTATCTGAGGACCCTGATCGCTCGGTGCTTCTGCTTGAGGCCGGCCCTGACTACCCGACTTTCGCTGAAATACCGGTGGAGATAAAAAACGGGCTCGCCACGGGCGCAGATCTGGCGGTGGGCACCGATCACGACTGGCAGTTCACGGGACGGGCAACCGACTCGCAACCCGAGATGCCGGTGCCGCGCGGAAAGATCACCGGCGGCACGAGCGCGATAAATGGCCAGGTCTTCCTGAGAGGCGCGCCAGAGGATTTCGACACGTGGGCATCGTGGGGCAACGACGAGTGGTCATTCGAGAAGGTGATGCCGTATTTCAGGAAACTCGAAGACGACCGGGATTTCTCTGGCGACTGGCACGGCCAGGGCGGCCCCATTCCGGTGCGACGCCATCCAAGGGAAAACCTCCTTCCCGATCAACTTGCCTTTTACGATGCCTGCCTGGGGGCCGGATTTCCCGATTGCGAAGACCACAACCGGCCGGATTCAGTTGGCGTTGGCCCCTTGCCGTTGAACGACGTTGACGGCCTGAGATGGAGCACCAACCTCGGATATCTGAACCCGGCGCGCCATCGCCTCAACCTGACGATTCGCGGGGAGGCGCTCGCACACAGGGTGATCCTTGAGGGTGACCGCGCCGTTGGAGTGGTGGCGGAGTCCGGCGGCGAGATCTTCGAGGTCCGCGGAAACGAGATAGTGCTGAGCGCCGGGCCGATCGCGTCGCCTCAGTTGCTGATGCTCTCGGGAATCGGCCCGGAGGATCAGCTACGCGAGCAGGGCATTCCGGTGCGGGTAAGCGCTCCGGGAGTCGGCCAGAACCTGCGGGACCATCCCGCCGTCCACTCCCGCTGGAAGACGCGGGCCGATTACCAGATCCCGCCAGAAGCGGTGGGCGCGCAGAAGGTGGCGTTGCGCTACACGGCCCATGGCTCCGGCACCCGGCTGGACATGATCACCGTGATGCGGTTCCGCTACGAAACGAGCGAGGCGGTGATGACCGCGGGGCTGTTTCTGGCGCGCTCGGCCGGCGAGTTGAGGCTGCAATCTGCGGACCCCGCGCAGCAGCCCTACCTCGATTTCAACTACCTGAGCGAGCCGTTCGACCTTGAGCGGCTGCGCAACGGCCTGAAGCTGAACATTGAGCTGGCGAAGCGTCCGGAATTCAGGCGCATCATCAGCGAGCTGGTATCTCCGGAACCGGCTCTGCTGGACGATGAATCTGCGTTGGACGAGTGGATTCGTCGCAACGTCGGCACAATGCACCATATCTCCGGCACGGCGAAGATGGGGCCCGACTCGGACCCGATGGCGGTGCTGGACCAGTACTGCCGGGTCAAGGGCATCGAGG
>JADFPB010000153.1 GCA_022562515.1 Chloroflexota bacterium
CATCATATCGCAGCTTGAAACAGACCACGCCCGCGGCCTCCCCCCCGGATGTATGATTGCCCGGCCATCCAGCCCTTAGAGTTCCCGAGAAGCGGAGCATCAGATTGAAGATCACCCGAGTCGATCAGTTCGCGCCACGAAACCGCACACGCCTCGTGCGGATCTCCACCGATACCGGCATCGAAGGCTGGGGCGAGACCACGCTTGAGGGCAAGCCGCGCTCCGTTCCCGCCGCGATAGACGAGATGACCGACTACCTGATCGGCAAAGACCCGCTGCGCATCGAGCATCACTGGCAGCAGATCTACCGCTCGGCGTTCTTCAGAGGCGGCCCGCACAACATGACCGCCCTCGCCGGCATTAACGCTGCCCTGTGGGACATCGCAGGCAAGCATTTCAGCGTGCCGAGCTACATGCTCATGGGCGGCAACGTGCGCGACCGGATCCGCGTCTACGCGCACTGGGGCATACAGGACCTGAGCGATGAGGGGCTGCAGCGCTCGAGGGACCGGCTCGACCATCTCCAGACGATGGGCTACACCGCCTACAAGGCGGGCGCTCCGGGCCTCTGGAGGGCGCATGAGCCGCCATCGCGCATCGACGAGTTCGTGAAGATGGCGTACATGATGCGCGAGTGGGTCGGCGATGACGTTGAGCTCTGTTTTGACTTCCACGCAAAGATGACGCCCGGACTCGCCATCGAGGTCTGCCATGAGCTCAAGGGCATGCGCCCGATGTTCGTCGAGGAGCCGGTGCCGCAGGAGAACCCGGACGCCCTGAAGCTGGTGGCCGATAAGGTTCCGTTCCCGATTGCGACCGGAGAGCGGCTGCTATCCCGCTGGGAATTCCGGGAGATCATCGAGAAGCAGGCCGTCAGCCTGCTGCAGCCGGATGTTGCCCACTGCGGCGGCCCGTCGGAGTTGCAGCGCATCGCCAACTACGCCGAGATCTACTACCAGCACATCATGCCGCACTGCGCCATCGGCCCGCTCGCCCTTGCCGCCTGCATGCTCGTCGACGCCACCGTGCCGAACTTCCTGATCCAGGAACAGGTCGACGCCAGCCTCGGAAACGGCCTGCTGAAGAAGGACTGGGAGGTCGTCGACGGCCACATCGCGCTCTGGGACACGCCGGGCCTTGGCGTCGAGATCGACGAGGCGGAGGCGACGAAGGAGTACGACGGCCCGGCCTACGGCTATCACGAGGAGCTGGGCGGCGAAACCTACCACGAGAACGATGGCTCGGTGGCCGACTGGTAGGCGCCAGAGTGGCGCTCGCAGACTTTCGTGTCCGGTACGGTTGAATCGTTCATTTCCGCGCGGCGAATTCGCTTCGTTTCCGCCCGGCCTTGTCTGACCTTTGGCGAACCGCCATCCCGTGCTCCGCATCGAACTCATGGACGCCAGTTAACAAACGTAACTGCCACTCCAGTCCCACGCTTCCTGCAGTACCAACGTGTTCCAGTGTTCTGGGCAATCGGGAAGCACGCCAGATAGCACGGAGGAAAAGTGATGGATCTCGATTTCACCGTCGGCTCAGCCGTGGGCGCAGGCATTCTTGCAACGCTCGCAATGACCGCGGTCATGTACATGGGCAAGTTCATGTTGCCAAGGCAGATGCCCATGGACATCCTGTACATGCTCGGCAGCATGATGACCAGAGATAAGCCCGTTGCCTATGGCATGGGGTCGATGATGCACGCAGGGGCCGGCATTGGCTTCGCCCTCATCCACATCGCCCTGTTCGTCGCCTTCGATATCGATGACGACCTCGTTCTGTGGGGCATCCTCTTCGGAGCAGTCCACTGGATGATCATGGGCATGATGATGGGGATGATGAAAGTCATGCACCCCAGGATCCAGGATGGCACTGTGCCGGACCCCGGTTTCTTCCTCAAGAACTTCCCACCGATGAACATAATGGGTTTCCTCATGGTCCACCTGCTCTATGGACTTACCCTGGGCGCCCTGTACGAGGCGTTCGAGTAGCGCCTGAGTCTTCTGCATTTGCCAGTCCCCCCTCCTCCAGAAGCCGCCGCCCTGCCCTCTCGTTTCCTCTTCTCAGGGGTCACCGGGGGGCCGGTGCGGCGGCTTTGTGCGTCAGGCGAATACGGTGGCGCCGTATGACGACTCGATCAGGTCGTCCTCGGCGAAGCGCGTGAAGCGGAGCGGCGTCATGTCGATGCTTGTCGACCGGCCTTCGACGGTGAGCTCGGCAAGAGCGCGGCCAATCGCGGGCGAAAGCTTGAAGCCGTGGCCGCTGAAGCCGACACCGCATACGAGGCCCTCGACTCCCGGCACTCTGTCGATGACGGGATGCCAGTCCGGCGTCACGGTGAACAGGCCGGACCAGCCGCCGTCCCAGCCGGCCTCTTCGAAGCCCGGCAGGCGGTGCGCCATTACCTCGAGAGCCATCTGAGCCACCTCGGCATCGACCGATCTGTTGTACGTCTCCCGGTCGGCCGGATCCTCCTTGATCGTTACCAGCGTCACGTCGCCGCTGTCAGGCCGGAACGAGTAGCCGCCCGGTGCATCGGCGACGGTGGGGAGCGTTGGATATCGCTGCAGGGAGCGCCTGAGCTGGACCACCTGGTGCCTGACATACGACAGCGGGACCGGCGCGCCAACCGACATCAGGAGCTCGGCCGACCAGGGCCCGGCGACGAGAACGACCGCGCTGGCGTGTAGGGGGCCGTCGGTGGTCTGGACGCCTGTGACGCGGCCCTTGCCGGTGAGAATTCCGGTTACCTCGACACCCAGCTTTATAGTCGCGCCGGCCCGGCGAGCGGCGCTCGCGAAGCCGTTCGTGACCGCAGAGCTATCGGCGTAACCGGAATCCGGCTCGCTGGCGATGGCGGCTATGCCGTCAAGGTTGAAGCCGTCCGGCAGCAGCTCCAGAGCGGCGGCGGGCTCAAGCGCCTCGGTGTTCAGGCCAAGCGACCGGCCCAGCGCGACGTTGCGCCGCAGCGGCTCGGCCTGCTCTTCGCTCGCCAGAAAGAAATACCCGGTTTTCACGAATCCGCCCGGCTCGCCGATCTCGTCTTCGAAATTCGAGATCACCCGGTGGCCCTCAATGGCCATCCGCGTCGTGACCTCGTTCGAGTAGTGCGAGCGCAATATGGCCGCCGAGCGGCCGGTGGAGCCCGAGCCCAGGGTGTCGCGCTCGAGCAGCAGCGTGTTGGTAACGCCCATCTGCGCCAGGTAGTAGAGCGTGGAGCAGCCCATCACGCCGCCGCCAACCACGATCACATCCGCTGTCTTTTCGGGCATGCCGGATTCCTCAGCAGGCAGGGCTGGGCGCCCGCCTAAAGGTGCGTCCGCTCCGCCGTGCGGCGCTCCTCGTAATCGGCGCTCGCAATCCGCACCGACTCCAGCTCCGATACCTCCGCCACCGGCACGTCCCACCAGCTCTCGTTGGACGGCAGGTGGGCGTAGCGGTCGGTTTCGATCTTGATGACCGTCGTCATCGGGCTGGCCTTCGCCTCAGCGAGGGCCCCCTTCAACTCATCGATGGTCCGCACCTCGATGGTGCTCGCGCCCAGGCTCGCGGCGTTGGCCGCAAGGTCGATCGGCAGATGGCCGCCGGTGAGCAGGTCGTCCTCGCCGCGGTATCGGGCCTCCGTGCCGAATCCGCCGGAGCCGACCGATTCCGACAGCGCGCCGATCGACGAGAAGCCGTGGTTGTCGATCAGAATCACGATCAGCTTCACGTTCTCCTGGATGGTCGTGACGATCTCGGTGGACATCATCAGCCAGGAGCCGTCGCCAACCATAACGTAGACCTCACGCTCCGGGGCGGCCATCTTTACGCCCATCCCCCCGGCCACCTCGTAGCCCATGGTTGAGTAGCCGTATTCCACATGGTATCCGGCCGGGTCGCGTGTGCGCCAGAGCCTGTGCAGCTCGCCAGGCAGGGCGCCGGCGGCAGCCACGACGACGTCCAGGGGTTCCGAGAAATCGTTGACCGCGCCGATGACCTCCCCCAGCGACGGCAGCGGCTCGTTGCCCAGCGCGTAGACTCTTCCCACCTCGCGGTCCCACTCGACGTTCAGAGTGCGTACGCGGTCACGATAGCCCGGAGCGACCTCGTGCCCCGCCAGCGCCCCGCGCAGGTCCGCGAGGACGGCCCGGGCATCGCCGGTAAGAGCGATGGCCGACTGCTTGTGAGCGTCGAACGCGGCGATGTTGATGTTCACGAAACGCACGTCCGGGTTCTGAAACCCGGTTCTGGATGATGTGGTTATGTCCGAATAGCGCGTGCCGATTCCGATGACCAGGTCCGCCTCCCTGGCGATCAGGTTCGCGCCGGGCGTGCCCGACGCTCCCAGGCCGCCCAGAGACGAGGG
Organism: Chloroflexota bacterium; assembly: GCA_022562515.1. GTDB lineage: Bacteria > Chloroflexota > Dehalococcoidia > Lucifugimonadales > Lucifugimonadaceae > UBA1151. Next base: position 4,346 of record JADFPB010000153.1, read on the forward strand.
GTGGTCATAACGCAGGGAACCCTTGCCGGCCTGCGTCTCCGCAACAGGGATCCCCGTCGCCTCGGCGAAAGCCTGCAACTCCTCCGCGGCCTCGGAGTAGATCACCCCGCCGCCGGCGATGATCAGCGGCTGTTCCGCGGCGCGTATCGCCGCCACCGCCCGGTCCATCGCGTGCCGGTCCGGCCGCGGCCTGCCGATGTGCCACGTACGCTCGTCGAAGAACCTTTCCGGAAACTCAAAGGCCTCCGCCTGCACGTCTTGCGGCAGCGCCAGCGTCACGGCGCCCGTGTCGGCCTGGTCGGTGAGCACCCTGACCGCCTCGACGGCCGATGCAACGAGCTGCTCGGGCCGGTTGATCCTGTCCCAGTAGCGCGAGACCGGCTTCAGGGTATCGTTGACCGAGATGTCCTGTGACCACGGCGACTCTAGCTGCTGGAGCACCGGGGAGACGCGTCTCGTTGCGAAGATATCTCCGGGCAGGAGCAGCACCGGCACCCTGTTGACCGTCGCAGCCGCCGCGCCGGTCACCATGTTGGTGGCGCCGGGCCCAATGGACGATGTGCAGACGAGCGTGGCGAGCCGGTTTTTCACTTTGGCGTAGGCAACCGCGCTCAACACCATCGCCTGCTCGTTCCGGACCAGGTAGTACTTCATGATTCCGGCGTGCTGCTGGAGCGCCTGGCCCATTCCAGCGACGTTGCCGTGGCCGAATATGCCCAGGACGCCGTCGAACAGCCGCTGGCGCTTGCCGTCGCGCTCCGTGTACTGGGCCGCAAGGAACTGGACCAGAGCCTGGGCCGTGGTCAATCGACGCGTCTTCATCTGCCTTCTCCAGTACTGCCCGCCGGGCCGCCCGCGAGCATCCGTGCCCCGTGGAAGCTCAAGCCACCCCTTCATTCCGTCGCATCGGCGGCGAAGAGCTGTCCAGGTCCTGCTCGAGCGTCTTGAGAAACTCGATGCTCAAGCGAGCGCACTCAATCGGCCCACCACCTGCCAGTGGTGATTCCGACAGTGTCAGATCTTGCTCCAGAACATACCAGCCGCGATACCCCGATTCCTCAAGGAACCGGATCGTCTCCTCAAGGCGCACACCGCCACGTCCAAGCGGCAGGAACAGCCCGTCCCGTACCGCCTGGTGATAGGAGATCGCCCCCTGTCTGACCTGGTCTGCCAGGTCCAGGTCAACATCTTTCAGATGAACATGTCTCACTCTCCCGGTTGCGGCTGCCGCGATTTCCAGTGGGTCGTATCCGGCCAGCGCCAGATGGCCGGTGTCCAGTGTGAGATCGAGTTCCGTCATCTCCAGGAGACGCGCCACATCCTCTCCCGTTGAGACATATGTGCCGTAATGGGGGTGTACGAGAGGCGTCAGGCCCCTGTCGCGAAGCAACGAGATGACCTCGGGAACGGCGCCTGCCAGCTCGTCCCACCCATCGTCCCCGAGCGCGTGTTGGTCCTCATATCCAGGCTGGTCAGAGGCCAGGATCAGCACCGCCAGCCGCGCCCCCGTCTCGGCGAGTCGTGATGATGCCAGCGCCAACTCGGGCAGCGCTTCCGATACGCCGTTCCCCGGCCGGAAAACGACCGGCATGAACCCTGCGATGATGGAGAAGCCGGAGCGCTTGATCTCGGCGGCGACGGCGCGGTCGAGCGCGAAGTAGCCGTCCGGCCCGAGTTCTGAGGCCCGGATGCCAAGTTCGCGCATCTCTCGCAGGACCCGTGCCGCATCGAGCTGGTGCCCCCATCCTGGAACCTCGCTGACTCCCCACGTGATCGGTGCCGCGGCCACCCTGTCGATCAGGCCGCTCATCGGATCTCAGACATCTCTACCACTCGGCCTTCCCTGGCCGACAGAGCGGCGGCCTCGGCCGCTCGCAGGGCCTCACGCGCGTCATCTCCAGTCGCCAGGTTTTCCATCTCGCCACGCGCCACGGAAATAAACGTTTTCATCTCCGCGCGGTAGGCGTCTCCAAACCGGTCAAGAAAGTCGGTGTACTCCGGCTTCTCCGCCCTCTCTGTACTGGCATTGGAGCCCGTATCCGAGCCCACTGATCTGATCGGGGCGCGGGAGTCCATCCCGGTGACAATGGAGTCTTTGGAGCCGAACAGCTCCAGGCGGACGTCGTAGCCCCTGGGGTTGTGGCGCAGTCCGGTTATGACCGCAGTCGCGCCGCCTTCGAGGGTCGCGATGACCGCCGCCGTGTCCACATCGCCAGCCTCTTCGAACGCGGGGTCCCCTGTTAGCGTCGCCCCGGTTGCGTAGACGCTGGCGATGTCCAGCCCGGTTGTCCAGCGCAGGATGTCGAAGTCGTGGATCATCAGGTCGGCGTACAGCCCTCCGCTGGTCTTGAGATAGGCGCCGGGGGGAGGCGCGGGATCGTGGGTCGCCAGCCGTGCAGCGTAAATTCGTCCCAGAACACCCGATTCCACTAGCCGCCGTACTTCGGCAAAGCCGCTGTCAAACCGGCGCTGGAAGCCGATCTGCAAGGTGATTCCGGATTTGGCGACGACGGCGAGCACCCGATCAGTAGTCGCCAGGTCCAACGATATCGGCTTCTCGCAGAACGTCGGGATCCCCTCGCGAGCGCCCAG
>JADFPB010000154.1 GCA_022562515.1 Chloroflexota bacterium
AGGCGTTCAACAATCTCGTACGTCAGAACGTCATATACACCGAGATGGCGTTCGATCTCGTCCGCTTCAGCCAGGCCGGACTTTCTATGGCGGAGCTTGCCTCCACTCTGGAGGACATCGCCGCCGTCGCGCCGCTGGAAGTGAAGTGGCTTGCCGACCCCTCCCGGGACCAAGGACCGGACAGGGCCCTGGAGCTGACACGTGAACTCATCGCCCATCAATTCGACAGCCTCGCAGGCGTGACCCTGTCCGGCCGCGAGCGCGATTTCCCCCTGCGGCAGTTCCGGGATGTGTTCGAGGCGGCCCGGGATGCCGGCCTTGGTACGACTTCCCACGCCGGCGAGCTGCTCGGGCCGGACGCCGTCTGGGACGCGGCCGACGAGCTGGAACTGGACCGCATCGGCCACGGTATCGCAGCCGCTCAAGATCAGGAACTCATCAACTACCTGTCCGAAAACGCCATTCCGCTCGAGATATGCCCCACGGCAAACGTTGCGACCGGGATATTCCCGACCATCGCCGCCCACCCGATCCACGAGCTATTCGATGCCGGAGTCACTATCACGCTGGCGACGGACAACCCCACCTTCTTCGGCGTAGACCTCCTCGGCGAATATCTCGAGCTCCACGAGACGGGATGGACAAAAACCGATCTCCTCGAACTGGTCGAGAACGGATTCCTGACATCGTTCCTGGAGCAGGACGCGGCCGACAGATACGTGGACCGCGTCCACGCCATCTGGCCGGAAGACTAATCAGGCGCGAGGCCGGGCCTCATAGCCCCACATCGTCTTTCCGGTGAAAGTCGAAGAGCCCGAAACAGTCGGGGCCGGAATCCAGTGGCCGACCTGAGCAGACTGCATTTCTGAGCGCGCCACCAAACTTAATGTCATCCCCGGGCGTCCCCGACCCGGGGATCTCAGCCGCCGTGGGCATCCACTCTCGACCCTGCCAACAACGCCCCAATCCCGAGAAAGTCCAGAGAATCTGGTCAGGAAGAGAGCGTCTTCGCGATTGTCTCGCCTACCAGCTCCGCCTCGCCCGGGGCGAGTCCGAAACCATGCATCACTATCGGCGCGCCCGGCTCCGTCGTGCGAAGCCAGATTCGCGGGTCGCCCTCTTTCAGATCATCCACAAGCTCATCGGTCGTGTAGCCGGTAACTGACTTGTCGATCTTGAGTTCGACCCCGAAAGGCTGGTGCCCGATAGTGTTGTCCATCATCCTCACCGAAACTCCAGGAAGTCCCCGCAGCGGCGCCATGATCGCCACGCACTGCGCCTCAACGTCTGCAAGACGCGTCTCGTGGTTCATCGTGAACCAGCGCTTCACCGCGGCCACCACCCCCATCATCTCCTGCCGGTCTATCTTGTGCGGGCGGCCAATGCCGCGCACTCGCCGGCTTTCGTAGCCCACGAACGACTGCTTGGCGATGGCGTTGATCATCTCCTCGGTGCCGAGCGCCAGCCCGGTCGATTGCGAGGAGCCCAGATACTTCGCCGCGATGCACTGGAAGTCCGCGCCCATCCGCACGTACTTGCCGAATAGCTCCAGCGGATAGATCTGTCCCGCCGCATCCACGGTCACCTTCACGTCGTTTGCATGGGCGATCTCGATGACTTCTTCGAGCTGCAGAATCTTCTCGTCGGGAAACTGCTCGGTCATGAAGAAGTGAACCGCCACCGTGTTCGGGCCGATGGCGTTTTCCAGGTCCGCAACGCTCGTCCCCTCATCGTTGCCGAACTCCGTCAACGTCGCGCCGCCCAGTTCCAGGCAGCGGTCATACCAGTACCTCTGGCGGCGCTGGATCAAGATCTCGCTCTTCATGCCGGTCGTGTTCGGCAGCTGCTGAATCTTGTCGTCATCCTCGCCGGCCATCAGAGCGGCAGTTGCCAGCGTCAGGGCAGACCCCGCGCCGGAGGTGATGTAGGCGGCGGGCACGTCCGCCATCTCTGCGATCGCCCTGCCGGCGTGTTCCTGCAGTTCGATCAGCGGGATATAGGCGCTATGCGCCCGGTCCATCGCCTCCTGGACCTCGGGCGCCGGGGTCGAGCCGCCAAGCAGCGTTACGCTGCCCGTGGCGTTGATGACCGGACGCGCCCCGATCTCACGATAAATCTCTCCCCAGTCTGCACTAACCACTTATCTGTCCTTCCTTCAATAACGACTGCCCTGGACCCCGCCGCAGGCCGATTTCGGACGCGCGGATCAACGCTCCTCACATAGTGAGGGGCATATTACTCCCGATTGAATTCGCGCGCCGCGCGTACCCGCAACTTCGAGCTACGCGGCCAGCCTTTCCGGCTTCTCGGATTTGACGGCACGCTCAAACACGCGGCCAAACGTCGCAGCGGCAAGCGAGGCGGCCGCTTCCATATCTGGAGCCTCCCCGCATATCGAGCGTATGGATGCCATCCGCACCTCCGGCATGCCGCACGGGACGATGCAGTCGAAGCGCTCGAGTTCGGTCGAGACATTCAGGGCGAAGCCGTGCATCGCAACGCCGCGGCTGATCCGAACACCGATCGCAGCGATCTTTGCTTCGCCGGTTTCCAGCGGCGGCGCCAGGTCAGGCCTGATCGAGCCGTACGTCCAGACGCCGGTCTTGCCCGCCACCCGATGACCCTCGACGCCGCTCTCCGACAGCACGCCGATAATCACTTCCTCCAACCGCCGTACGTAAGTAACCGGGCCAAGCCCGCCCACTCGCAGGTCGAAGATCGCATAGCAGATAAGCTGGCCCGGTCCGTGATACGTCGCCTGTCCCCCGCGATCCGTCTGGACGACCTTCGCCCCCGCGGCCTCCAGTTCAGCGCCCCCACGCAGCAGGTCCTCGTCCCCGCCGCGACGCCCCAGCGTGTACACATGCGGGTGCTCGAGCAACAGCAGCGTGTCCGGAATCTCGCCGGCCTGCCGTCGCTCAAGCAGCGAAAGCTGCAACCGATACGCCTCGTCGTATTCGACTCGGCCCATCCAGGCTGCGCGAATTTGCGGATTGGCTGCCATGATGCTCACCCGCTGAGCGTGCCGATGCAGGCCGAAACCGGCCAGAACCAGAACTTCTCAGCCTATGTCTGTCCCCGGCGCAAATGACTCCAGCCGGGACTTCACTGCCTGGATGAAATCGGAGGCCTCACGTCCATCCAGGATACGGTGATCGAACGAAAGGCTCAGGTTCATCATCTGCCTGATAGCAATACTATCGCCCGATTCGTCAGAGACCACAACCGGCCTTTTGACTATCGACTCGGTGTTAATTATTGCCGCCTGGGGCGGGTTGATGATCGAACCACCCCAGACCGAGCCCAGCGGTCCCGTGTTATTCAGCGTGAAAGTGCCGCCCTGGACGTCTTCCAGCGTCAGTGACCCGCCACGGGCCCGCTCGATGAGCGGCGCTATGGCGATTGCCAGCTCGGCCACGCTCTTCTGATCGGCATCGGTTACGACGGGCACAACGAGTCCGTCCGGCGCGGCAACGGCCAATCCGATGTTCACCCGGCCGTGCCGGCGGATCTTCCCGTCTATCCACGCAGAGTTGGCGAGCGGATTGGCCCGCAGCGCTCCGGCCACGGCATAGAGGCTGAAGGCGGCGTACGAGAGACTCGCACCGTGCCGGCTCCGGAAATACTCCTTCTGGCCGTCCCGCAACCTCACCAGCCCCGTGACATCACACTCCACGCTGGTCCAGGCGTGCGGTATCTCACGCCAGCTTCGCTCCATGTTCGCGGCGATGATCTTCCGAATCGGCGAGGGCTCCACCAGCCGATCTTCACCGCCTCCCTCAGCTGGCAAAGGCGCCGCGTCGATCTGCTGCGATCGCCCCTCGATGGCCGCAACGACGTCCTGCTTGGTGACACGCCCGCCCCGCCCCGTGCCCGCCAGCCCGGCCAGGTCAATGTCGTTCTGCTGTGCCAGCCGCATTACGACCGGCGAATAGTAGCCGCTCCGGTCACGGCCTTCGCTGATGGCGCTCCCCTCCGTTACGCCCGGGCGCGCAGCCTCTCCGGGCTCGACACTCGCATCGGCAAACGTCCCGCCGGTGGGCCCGACGTTGGCCCCGGTGATCATCTCGCCAACCAGCCCCACGCCATCGCCTGAGCTGGCGGTCGCCGCTTCCTCAGGCGTCGGCGCCTTCGCGTTCGGATCATCCGGGTCCATCCGGGCTATGAGCGCGCCCATCGGCACCGTATCGCCCTCCCCTGCCAGAATCTCCGTGATCGTCCCCGCCTCAGGCGCGGGAAACTCCATGTTCACCTTGTCGGTAACCACCTCGACCATCGGGTCGAACTTGTCGACGTGATCCCCGACCTCCACAAGCCACTTGCCGATTACGGCTTCTGTGACCGACTCGCCAACGTGCGGGAGCTGGATTGGATATGAGCCCGGCAATTTAGTACTCCGCCAGATCGCGCATCGCAGCCGCGATCTTCTCTGGAGAAGGCATGAACTCCGCTTCGAGGGCCGGGCTGAACGGCATGCCCGGCACATCGGGTCCAGTCACGCGGACGATAGGAGCGTCCAGATCCTCGAACGCCTCGGACGCTATCGTCGCCGCGATCTCGCCGCCCACGCCGTACGACAGCGTGTCCTCGTGAATGATCATCGCCTTGCCCGTCTTGCGCACCGAATCCAGGATCGTCTCCCGGTCCAGCGGCGTGAGCGATCTCAGATCGACGATCTCGGCCTCGATTCCGTGCGATTCAGCCACGTTTCTGGCGGCTTCGAGAGCGTAATGGACCATCAGGCCGTACGTCACCACCGTCAGGTCTTTCCCCTCCCGCTTCACATCGGCCTTCCCGATGGGGAGCGTGTAGTCGCCGTCGGGAACCTCTCCCCTTACCAGCCGATAGGTTCGCTTGTGCTCGAGGAAGACCACGGGGTTGTCAGACCGAATTGCCGACTTGAGCAGCCCCTTGGCATCGTACGGCGTCGACGGGATAACCACATGAAGGCCGGGCTGATGCGCAAAGACGACCTCCACCGACTGCGAGTGATACAGCCCGCCGCGAACTCCGCCGCCGTATGGCATCCGGATGACCATCGGCGCCTGCCTTGTGCCGTCCGTGCCATAGCGAACTCGAGACGCCTCGCCGACGATCTGGTTGACCGCCGGCCAGATGAAGTCGGCGAATTCGATCTCCGCAATCGGACGCATCCCGTTCACGGCGGCGCCGAGCGCAATCCCCGCGATCGACGATTCCGCCAGTGGCATGTCGATCACACGCTCGCTGCCGAAATCCTGCACGAAGCCATCGGTTGCCAGGAACACACCGCCCCGCTCGGCGATGTCCTCTCCCATGATCAGCACAGACTGATCGCGCGACATCTCCTCATGCATCGCGTCCCGGATGGCCTCGATAACGGTCTTGACGGGCACGGCTAGGCCTCCCCGTCTGAGGCATACAGGTTGCGGAAAATATCGTGCTTGCCCGTCGGCTGCGGCAGCGGAGCAGCTTCCGCCACCTCGGTCGCCTCGTTGACCTGCCGCCGCGCCGCTTCCCAGATCTGCTCCCTGCGGGCGTCACCCAGCGTCCCGCGCTCGACAAGCATCCGCTCCGTCGTTTCCATCGGGTCGCGCATCGATTCAATCTCTTCCTGGCTTCGATACCGGGTGTGATCGTCATCACTGGTGTGCGGGTAAAGCCGCTCTACCATCGCCTCCACCAGCGTGGGGCCGCCGCCGGAGCGCGCCTTCTCCATCGCCACGATCATCACCTCGTACACGGCGATCGGGTCCATCCCGTCCACCTGCACCCCCGGGAAGCCGTACCCCTCCGCTCGGGATGCGACGCTCTCGACCGCCATCTGCTTGCGCAGCGGCACGGATATCGCATAGCCGTTGTTCTCGCAGAAAAAGACAATCGGCAACTGGTGGACGCCCGCGAAGTTCATCGCCTCGTGCGCATCGCCCATGCTCGCGGCCCCATCCCCGAAGTAGACGATCGTGACCGAGTCGTTGCCCCTGATCTTGTCCGCCAGCGCGAAACCGACCGCCTGAGGCATGTGCGTCGCCACGACGTTGGAAAAAGAAACTATGTCGACCCGGTCCATCGCCCCGTGCAGCGGAAACTGGCGGGCGCTGCTCATCGGCTCGCCCTCCCTGGCGAGGAAGCCAAGCAGAATCTCCGTCGGAGTAACGCCCAGGGCAAGAATGGTACAGAGCTCCCGATAGTAGATCAGATAGCGATCGCGCGCCGGGTCCGTCGCCCTGACAGCGCCGATCTGGGCGGCTTCGTGTCCCTGCGCCGAAGCCACGATAGCCGCCTTGCCCTGCCGGTTGAGCAGCCATATCCGCTCATCGAGAGTCCTGCTCAGCACCATGACCCGGTACATTTCGAGCAGGTCATCATCGGTCAGGCCTGCGGCCGCGTCGGCTTCCTGCTCCTCTGGCTCCGCGCCGGCTGACTCCGTGCCGGTAAGTTCGTCTGTGGACATACGGTCATTATATTTGCGCCCGAGCGCCTTGCGCTTCCGTATCTGAAACAAAACACGGCGCGCGTTCCCGTACCCGTGTGTTAATTAATCATCTCATGCCAGCTAAGCCGAATCTGCTCTCCCAACCCCGCAAAAAGCCTCTCTGGATAAACTCATAGCCGATGCTCGACTCCGCCCTGCTCACAGCAGCCGCCTACTTCACGGGCGCAATACCAACCGCATACCTCGTCGCCAGGTACTGGCGCGGCGTGGATATCCGCGCCGAAGGCAGCGGGAACGTGGGCGCAGTGAATACCTTCAGAGCCGCAGGCCTGTGGCCGGGGATTACCGTACTGCTTCTGGACATGGCCAAGGGCGCCGCCGTCATGGCGCTCATACTGGCGCTCGACCTGGAGCCGGAAGGCGCATTCGCCGCCGCGCTCGCCGTCACTCTGGGACATAACTTCTCGATATTCCTGCGGTTCAAGGGCGGCA
>JADFPB010000155.1 GCA_022562515.1 Chloroflexota bacterium
CTCAGCTGCATCGGCGATCTCATAGTCCGCGCCGTCTGTATCCAGCGCCTTCGCCGTGATCGTCACCGCCCGCGTCACCATGCCGAACCAGCCGGGTATGCTGAGGCAGCCTTCCCGCACACGCCGCTCTCCGTCTCTAGCTGTGATCTCCGGGTTGATCATCACGAGCGGTTCTGAGTCCGGGATCTGTATGGTTACGACGCGTCGCAGCACCCCGACCTGAGGGGCCGCGAGCCCCACACCGTAGCCGGCCTGCATCGTCTCAATCATGTCCGCTGCAAGTTTTTGAATCGCCGCGCTGACCGCTTCGACCCGGCGCGCTTTTTTACGGAGAAGCGGATCGGGCAAGACCCGAACCGGAAGTATCGCCATCGGTTGAAAACCCTCAGGCCGCAGGACCCTTTGAGTCCTCCTTTAAGCCCCTCTGGGACCTGTCTGGATTATATCTGGGCCAGTTGCCTGAGTTGGACCTGAGCTCGGCCTGATTCCAACGAGAAACCGGCTAGGTGGCGGAAATGGGATCCACGTCTATCGTCCAACCGGGCGGGATGGAAACGCCCTCCAGCAGACGAGCCGGCTCGCTCCCCTTTATCGCGATGTGCCAGCGAGTGACGCCTCTCACCCGCGTGGGGAAAGACGGCGATGGCCCAAGCACGTCGGCCGAATCGAGGCCCAACGCTTCGTTCGCATGCCTGAGCGCGTCCCCCAGCTCGAAAGCCGATTCACGCGCGGCCCGTGCGTCAGGATCGCCGAAAGTCAGCTTTATGATCCGAGAGAACGGCGGATTCGCGTGCCGGCGCCGGAGTTCGATCTCGGTCCGGTAGAACGCGTCGAAATCCTGTGCCGCGGCCGCCCTCACGGCATAGTGCTCCGGCTGATACGTCTGAATGATCGTCCGACCGGGCGCGCTGCCCCGGCCGGCTCTGCCCGCGACCTGGGTCAGAATCTGGAACGCTCGCTCCCCGGCACGGAAATCCGGTATCGAAAGACCGGTATCAGCCGACACGACCCCCACCAGTGTCACAGACGGGATGTCCAGCCCCTTCGCCACCATCTGCGTTCCCACGAGAATCCGCGCGCCGCCATGAAGAAACTCCTCGAGGATGGCCGAGTGCGCCCGGGCGGTGCGGGCAACATCCCTGTCCCACCGCAACACGCCGGCGCTGGGATAGAGGCGCTCGACCTCGTCCACCACGCCCTGCGTACCGGAGCCCGACGGGAGCAGCCGTGGCTCGCTGCACTCTGGGCATGCGTTGTTGTACCGGATCCTGCGGCTGCAGTAGTGGCAGACCAGCGATGCCGGCTCGTCGCTCGACTCTCCGCGATGAAAAACCAGGGCGGTATCACAGCGGCTGCAGCGGCGGACATATCCGCAGTTGCGGCACTGGACATGGGACGCCGCGCCGCGTCTATTCAGAAAAAGAATCACCCGCCCATCATCGTCCAGAGATTTTCCAATGCCGTCAGCAAGAGAGCGGCTGAAAAGATTCGCGTTACCCGCCCGCAGCTCTTCCCGCATGTCGATCACCGTCACCGGCGACCGATCGGTGTAAGGCACGCGAGCGGAAGCCGGACTGCCGGACGAGACTCTGTGGGGCAGGCGCAGCAACTGGTAGTCCCCGCGCTCGGCGCGGCGGTAAGTCTCGACGTCTGGCGTCGCGCTCCCCGCCACGACCACCGCCCCGGTCAGCTCTGCAAGCCTCTCCGCGACGGCCCGTGAGTGATATCGCGGCGCCGTGTCATGCTGCTTGTAGGTCCACTCATGCTCCTCGTCGATCACGATCAGGCCCACATTGTTCCCGAGATTGCCTCCCCGCTTGCTAAAGGGCGCGAAGATCGCACTCCGTGAGCCCAGGACTATGCGGTAGTCGCCGCGATGAACGCCCCACCACTGGTCGAACCGCTCGCCAGGGCTGAGTCCGGAATGGAGAAGTGCTATCTGGCCGCCAAAGCGGCCGCCAAAGCGCTCGAGGAGCTGCGGCGTGAGAGCGATCTCCGGCACCAGCACGATCACGCCGCGCCCTCTCCGAAGGCAGGCATCCGCGGCCTGCATATAGACCTCGGTCTTCCCGCTGCCGGTCACCCCGTACAGAAGGAATCTTGACGCCGCTCCGGGCGCGGGGCTATCGAGCGCGGCGACTATCCGGTCGATGGCGACCTGCTGATCACGGGTTGGTTTGAGAGGACTCGACGGCTCGAACGTTCGGCCGCTGAGCGGATCTCGATCGGCGCGGCGCTTCTCGATCTGCAGCAGTCCCGTCCTGGTCAGTCCCGCAACCGCGCTCTGTCCAAACCTTCCCGCCAGCTCCGGCCGCGCCACGCCGCCAGGTGATTCGGCCCATGTTTCAGCAAGGAGGCGCAGGAGATCGCCACGGCGCTCTGAGCGCTGACTGTCGGCGGCCTCAATCGCCTCCGCCGGGGACACCGCCAGGGTGACGAAATTTCTATGGAGGGCAGAGGTCTTAGGCCTCTCCCAGACCGTCTCTGCCCGAAGGTAGCCGCGCCGCACCAGCCTGTCGACCACCGCAGATCCCCCGCGGCCTGACTTCCTGCCGAGCTGGTCGCGCCGTATCCGGCCACTCCGGCCGGCTATCGTCATAGTGCGCCGCTCCCGCTGGCTCAAGCCGTCCATCGAACGGCCCGACTCCGGGACGGTCACGAAAACCCTCAGAGTGTCGGCAAAGCCGGGAGGCAGCATTAGCGAAGCGGCCAGGAAAAGCCCGCTGCGATAGTACTCGGACACCCAGCGAGCCAGCTCGATCTGGTGTTGCGATATGAGCGGAACCGGGTTGAGCAATCGCTCGATGGGCCGCGTCTCCTCGAATTCCGACGAGTCGGCGAGGGCGAAAACGATGCCCCGGCGAATGCGCGAGCCGAATGGAACCCAGACCGCGTGGCCGGGCTCGATGGCCAGCCCATCCGGGACGGCGTAGGTGTAGGTGTTGCTGCTGGCGCCGGGTACGTCTACGGCGACTTCTGCGTAGCTCACCCACCCAGCCTAGCGCGTATCCCGGATGGCCGGAACATCCCGGTTGCGGGAACGCGATACGCCCCCGTCACGGCGGGGGCATCTGAAATCGTTACGGTTGCATGGCGCGAGGGCGCAGCGCGACTACCGGCGTTCCTTGATGCGGGCCTTCTTGCCCGTCAGACCTCTGAGGTAATAGAGACGCGCCCGGCGGACCTTGCCGCGACGAGTGACCTCGACGGATTCGATCAGCGGCGAGTTGAGCAGGAACGTCCGCTCAACGCCGATGCCATAAGAGACGCGGCGGACGGTGAAGGTGTAGCCATTGCGCGGCGTGTGGCTCTTCTGATGCGAGCCCTTGATCACCGTGCCCTGGAAGGCCTGGATTCGCTCGCGATCACCCTCACGGATCTTCACGTTCACCTTTATCGTGTCGCCCGGCCGGAACTCTTGAATCGCTTCGCTGGGGGCGGCGGGGAGTAGTGCTGCGGCATCCATCTCGATAATTCCTGTATCTCTTTATCTCTGGTCTTTAAGCTGACGCGCTGACGCGCTCATCGTGCCCATGTGGCTGTAATGCAGAACCCTGCGGGGTCTCGAGCGTCTCAGAGCTCGATTTACGAATATCGTAAGAAGCATTTTAGAGTGGAGCGCCCATCTATTACAAGCGATTACGAGCGCATGAGGGCAGGCCCGGGCGCGCTCTTCGCCGATTCCGATGTCAGGGGCTGGTCAGATCTGGCCGGCGTTCCTTTGTCCTCTGCCGTGCCTGCTCCCGGCGCCACTCCTCCACCCTGGCGTGATCGCCGGACAGCAGAACCTCCGGGACCGGCCGGCCGCGGAACTCCTGTGGCCGGGTATAAACAGGCCCCTGCAGCAAGCCGTCCCACTCCGGCCCAAACGAGTCGCGGTAGGCCGAATCGGGATCACCAAGGATGCCGGGCAGGAACCGCGCCACGGCGTCGATCAAGAGCATGGCGGGGAGTTCACCGCCGGTGACCACGAAATCACCCACGCTCACCTCGTCATCTATCAACTCCTCAATGACCCGCTCATCCACGCCCTCGTAGTGGCCGCAGACGATGATCAGCGACTTCTCGAGGGACAGTTCCTGTGCAACTTCGTTATTGAGGAGCCTGCCCTGCGGAGACATCAGGATCACGCGCGGCACCGCCCCGCCATCATCGGTCGCCGCCCTATCGCGCAGCTCCTCGATTCCCGCAGCAAGCGGCTCGGGCTTCATCACCATGCCCGGACCGCCGCCATAAGGCGTGTCGTCCACGGACTGGTGGCGGCCGGTCGCGAAATCCCTGAGCTGCGCGATCTCCACCTTGAGCAGGCCGTCTTTGGTGGCCCGCCCGAGAATGCTCGACCGCAGCGGCCCATCGAACATCTCCGGGAAAAGTGTGAGTACCCGGACCTGCACTGCTCAGGCCTCCTCTACATCTACAGGGGCATCCACCGGGGCTTCTGATGAGCCGTCCACCGGATGCGGCCCGCGCCGGTTCTGCAGGACCTCGACGGTGTGGACGAGCACAGGCAGGATGACCTCAAGCGTCTCGCGAACGGCCCTCGGATTACCCGGCAGGTTGACGATCAGAGTGTTCCCGCGCGCCCCCGCCCTGGCGCGGCTGATCATCGACATCGGCGTTATGTCGAAGGTGCGCGCCCGCATCGCCTCGGCAATGCCCGGTATCTCCATGTCTATTACGTCGGCCGTCGCCTCCGGCGTCACGTCGCGCGGTGAGACGCCGGTGCCGCCCGTCGTGCAGATCAGATCCACTCCGGCATCGGCCCACTCAGCCAGCCGGGACGAAATGACGTCCCGCTCATCGGGAACCATTGCCCTGTCTATCAACTCAAAGCCCAGCGGCGCGACCATCTCCACGACCGCATCGCCGCCGATGTCTTCCCGTTTCCCCTCGGCGCCCTGGTCACTGCTCGTGAGTACCGCGAATGTGGGAATCGTATCTCTCCTGCGGATATCCCCGGCCACGGGCCGCGAATGGCGATGGCCCCACGGTTCCGTGTTTTTCCGGGTGTTTCCGGGTGTTTCCGGGTAATTTCGATGTTCCCCAAGCATAGCGCCCCCGGGCTGTGATACCGGGATCTTTACAAAACGGCTCGAAAAATGGTTCCAGAAAGCTTGCGGTAGCCGGGGTTGTTCTGGTAGAACTTGGGGGTTGCTGGGGACAAATGGAGGAAAATGGTGAAACGGCCGGGCCTCAGACCGTTCCACACTCCCCCATCCCAGTGGCCGGCAACGACTTCGAGCGGGAGTGACCCGGTTGATCTTTTCAGGAGAGTTCGATCATCGAATCGACTCCCAGGGCCGGGTAGCGATACCGGTTCGATTTCGTGACGCCTTCAAGCCGGGCATGGTCCTGGCCGAAGGTTACGAGCGGTGCATTGATATCTACACGCTGGATGAGTGGGAGCGTGTGGCCAACGAGATCACCGCCCGGCCATCAACGAACGCGAACAGGAGACTCGCCAGGGCCAGGTTCGCCGGCGCATTCGCCGCTGATCTGGACCGGCAGGGCAGGGTCGTCATTCCCGCCCCGCTCAGGGAGTATGCCGGAGTTGACGACGGGGCCGCCGTGATCGGAGTCGGCAGATATTTGGAGATTTGGAACCCGGACCGCTGGGCGGAAGAGCGAAGTGCGGCGTCTGAACAGGCCGCCGACATTGCGGAGCGGGCAGCAGGTTCGGCCTGACAGGGCAGACAAAAATGAACAGACAGACAGGAAACACAGGAGAGTCTAGAAGGTGATATTGATGGGCCTCGAACTGCACCACACACCCGTGATGGTGCCAGAGGTGCTCGAAGGCCTGGCGGTACAGCCGGGCGGGCGCTACATAGATGGCACCCTCGGAGAGGGCGGCCACACCGAGGCGATTCTGCGCGCATCGGATCCGGGCGGCCAGGTGCTTGGCATTGACGCCGACCACGAAGCCGTCGCGGTGGCCGGAGAACGGCTGAAGGGCTACGGCGACCGGTTCGTCTCCGCCAATTCCAATTTCAGGGGCATACGCGCCACCGCGCTCACGTTCGATTTTGTGCCCGTACACGGAATTCTTCTTGACCTGGGCCTATCCTCCCTGCAACTCGATGCAGAGTCGCGCGGCTTCAGTTTTCGGCGCCCGGACCCGCTTGACATGCGTTTCTCTCTGCAACAGAGGCTGACGGCGGCGGACATCGTCAACACCTACTCACAGAGTGAGATCGCCGACCTGATCTACCAGCTTGGCGAAGACCGGGCATCGAGAAGAATCGCGGCCGCCATCGTTCGTTCGCGCCCCATCAAAACCTCTTCTGAACTAGCAAGCGTGATCGCCTCTACCCGGCGCGGCCCGCGCCCGCGCATCCACCCCGCCACCAGGACGTTCCAGGCATTGCGCATCGCGGTAAACGACGAGCTCGGCGCCTTGCAGTCAGCGATCGAGCAGGCCGTATCCCTGCTGGGGCATGGCGGCCGCCTGTGCGTCATCTCCTACCAGTCTCTTGAAGACAGAATCGTCAAGAACTTCATGCGCCGGGAGTCCTCCGAGTGCGTTTGCCCGCCCGAGACACCAATCTGCAGGTGTAGCCACCGGCCATCGCTGAAGCTCATCTCTCGAAGGGTCATAAAGCCGTCGGAATCTGAAATCGAGTCCAATCCACGCAGCCGGAGCGCCCGGCTGCGGGTAGCAGAGCGAATCTGAGGGAGGATGACCATCTGGGGCAATCGCCCCGATCTAACAAATGAGCCGGTACTCCGTAAGGGGACCTCTTGAGACACAGTCGCCAGAGGTGCGGGACGGCTCTGATAGAGCGGCAAGACCGGGAACGCCACCAGCGGGCGCGGGAATTGCCGGCGGGCTATATGTGTGAGGTAGTGACATGATTCAG
>JADFPB010000156.1 GCA_022562515.1 Chloroflexota bacterium
CAGTACACGAACCCGATGGCGATGGCGTGCTGGGCGATCAACGAGGCGACCGAGGTGAAGGCGGTGGGGCTCTGCCACAGCGTGCAGCGGACGAGGCAGGTGCTGGCCGAGTACATCGGCGCGCCTGAGGAGAGCGTGTGGGCGTGGGTGGCGGGCATCAACCACATGGCCTGGTTTTTGCGGTTCGAGCGCGATGGGGCGGACGCGTATCCGGCTCTGTTGGACGTGCTGGATGATGACGAGACGTATGCCCGGGATCCGGTGAGATTCGAGGTCATGAAGCATTTCGACTACTTCGTCACGGAGTCGACGCGGCACATGTCAGAGTACGTGCCGTACTTCCGGACAAACCCCGACCGGATCAGCGAGTTCCGGCTGGACGAGATCGAAGTCGATCTGGCGCGGCTGGAGAAGCGGAACGAGGAGTATTTCGACGCCATGCGCGCCGAGGTGAAGAGCAGTGATCGGATCACGGCGGAGCGGTCGGACGAGTATGCCTGCCGGATCATGGAGGCGATGGAGTCCGGCGAACCGACGGTCATCAACGGCAATGTGTACAACGAAGGGCTAATCGAGAATCTGCCGAATGAGAGTTGCGTTGAGGTGCCGTGCCTTGTGGACGCAGGCGGGTTGCACCCGATGCAGATCGGCGCGTTGCCGTCGCAGCTCGCGGCGTTGAACATGTCGAATATCGCAGTGCAAGAGCTTGCAGTGAAGGCGGTGCTGGAGAAGTCGAAAGACGCTGCCCGCCATGCGGTGATGCTCGATCCGCTGACGTCTGCTGTGCTATCGCTGGACGAGATAGACGAGATGTTCGAGGCAATGTGGGAGGCGCACGGCGATCAGCTCGCGGATTACAGCTAAGGCGGGCTGTCCCCTGCGCCTTTCTCGGGGATTGTGGCGTTGCTGACCATGTTGGAAGGGAATTGCCCCGGTTGGGTAGCTTTGCTTGCCGGGTCGGGCGCGAATCGCCCTGCAAGCTGAGACTGAGGACCGAATTGGGCGAGTCCGGCGCGATTGGGGGCCTGTGAGGGACGGTCCTTCGACTTCGCTAACGAAGACGTTAAGCGAGAGCGTTCAGGATGACGAAAAGAAGGCGGGAAGAAACTGACTGATGCACAGCGGGTGAATATGTCTGCTCTGTGTGTGGAGCGGGGCCGGTTCGACGTGGTTGACGCGCCGTTTCCGGAGATGGCTGAGGGCGACGTGCTGTTGCGTTATGAAGTTGCGTCGATCTGTGGCAGCGACCTCCATATCGCCTACATGGGCTGGAACGTGGATGGCTGGCCGCTGGCGCCGGGCTATCCGGGGCACGAGGGTGTCGGCAGGGTCGTCGAGACGCGATCGGCAGCGTTTCAGGCGGGTGACCGGGTGCTTGCCGTGCCGCACATCTGGAACTCGTTTGGTTTCGCGCAGTATCAGGCGGTCGACGACGCTCATCTGCTGAAGCTGCCTTCGGAGGGCGATGCGGCGTCGTACTCGATGGCGCAGCAGCTGGGGACGGTGATCTTCGCTGCCAAAAAGCTTCCCGATTTGACGGGCCAGACGGCCGTTGTGGTCGGGCAGGGCTCGGCCGGGCTTTTCTGGGACCATGTGCTGAAGCTCCGGGGCGTGGAGCGGTTGATCTCCATAGAGCCGCTTGCCCATCGGCGTGAGCTTGGCGCGCGCTACGGTGTGGACACGGCGATCGACGTGACGGGCGATGCGGCCACGCAGGCGGTGCTTGATCTGACCGGCGGCGCGGGCGCGGATCTGGTCATCGAAGCGGTGGGCAGCACGCCGACCCTCTCCCAGGTATTTCACCTGGTGCGTGAAGAGGGGCAGGTGGTGCTGTTCGGCCTGCCTGTGGGGTCGGACCCGGTGCCATTCGACTATGACACGTGGTTCCGCAAGCGAGCGTCGGCGTATACGCGCCTTGGCTCGCAGGATGAGGCGGGGCTTGTGAGCTACGTGGAGGCGGTGGACTGGATCGTCTCCGGGGGTATCGACGTTGCGCCGATCATCTCGCACCGGATGCCGGGGGAGGAGACGCAGAAGGCTTTTGACATGGCGATGGACCGCGGGGATGGCGTGGTGAAGATAGCGCTGGAGTTTTAGGGGTGGGGAGCGAACGGATGGATGGGACACCGAAAATCTCACTTAGCGGCACAGTGGCTTTCGTTTCGGGGGCGTCCAAGGGGATTGGCATAGCGGTGGCGAAGACTCTGGCGGCGGCGGGCGCGGACCTTGCGTTGACGGCGCGCGATGAGGCAGGTCTGGAAGCGACTGCGGAGGCTGCCCGGGCAAGTGGCGTTCAGGTCTGGACCCATACGGCGGAGCTGGCCGACGCCGAAGCTGTGAAACGGCTGGGCGAAGCAGTCCTGTCCGACTGCGGCCGGGTGGACATTCTGGTAAATAACGCGGGGCTGACGCGGCCGGAGCCGTTGTTCGAGGTGACGCTTGAGGCGTGGCACATGACGATGAACGTGGACCTGCTGGCCCCGTTGTTGCTGGTGCAGGCATTCGGCCCGGGAATGGTGGAGCGGGGCCACGGGAAGATCGTCAACATATCGTCTCGTGCCGGTTTGAGAGCGCTGCCCGCGAACGCGGCGTACTGCGCGGCCAAGGGTGGGTTGCACATGCTGACGCAGACGATGGCGGTGGAGCTGGGGCCGAGCGGTATTCAGGCGAACTGCATTGCGCCGACGGTGATCATGACGCCGATGGCGGAGGCGATCTGGACGCCGGGGCCGCGAACCGACACGAAGCGCTCCAAGATTCCAATGGGCAGGTTTGGCGAGGCTGAGGAGGTTGCGGACCTGGTTCTCTTCCTCGCATCGCCGTTATCGGATTTTGTAAACGGCACGATCATTCCGATTGACGGCGGCGAGGGCGCGGGGTAAACAACGGCCGGCTGATTGGAGCTGACTAAATGAGACAGCCCCGGTGTGGTGCCGGGGCTGTCTTCAGTTATCGGGCTTATCGGTTATCCGATCAGTTGAGGTCCATTACCGTGTCGAGCTGCGATGGCAGGCTGCGCCTGATGTTCAGGACCGCGCCGTTTGGCGGATGGATCTGGATCGTGAACTGGTCGCCGGTGGCCAGGACGGTCGAGCTGGACGTCATGCCGCCTTCGGTTGTCTGGAAGGCAACCGAGCCGGCTGTGCCGATGGCCGTGCCATTCTCACGATTGAGCAGCCATACGGTGATCTCTGCCTTCTCGTTGTTCTCGAGCAGATTGTCGCCGTCGTTGTTGCCCAGCCAGGAAACCGACCACGGGAGGTCGTTCAGGAACTGGTTCTTGTCGCTGTAGGAGATGACCGTGACTGAATTAGCGCCGGCGGAGACGTCCGGGTCGGTGCCAGAGTCGTCCGCTGTGAAGTCAGGTGTCAGGTCTACAGGCTCGCCTGCAACGGCGTTGGAGACGACGAAGGTCAACTTGTAAACGGTCGTCGTTGAGTCTGAAAGCACGCCCTTAAAGGCGACTACGCTGCCTCGGGGTTCGAGAGTGCTCTGGGCCTCCTGGATTCCTGAGAATACCGTTTCCTTGCTCCGCTCTGATGCAAAGATGCCGGTCGAGAGGACTGTAAATGCAAATACGGATGCGACCACCACGAATGCGATCAGGATGATTGCGGTCTCAAGACCTGTAATCCCGCGCTCTCGCGCCTGATCACTACTTTTTATCCACACTCTCTGTTTCTCCTTGGCTATTCCGCAAAAGGCTTCACTCGCCACGCTCAGCTCCGATTTCGGAATACTGTGAGCCACCGCGGTTCTGGTCCCTCTCCCCCATAAGCTAGTCGGAGATACGGCATGTCAGTAGCGTGGTTCCCGCGGAGGACATGGGGGTTTGCCGCCAAGAGGAGTTTCAGTAATGTTGCAGACATTCGCCGCGCGTCATCGCCGTAGAACTGGCCGGGACTGGAATGGAGTGCCGTCGCGAGCCTCCCCGCAATCATGGCGCGTTCTGCGGGAAGTGGTCCTTTTGGGCCGGATAGAGAGATCTGAAGAGCCCGTACGCGTTCTGATGCCGGTGGCGTTGTCGCAGCCATGCTCCAATGCGGCGCATCCGGCCTTTACGCGACATCGCCCCTGGGGGGGGCGGCATCACCCATGACACCCTGTGGTTAACCGGATGTCATCCGTGCGAGACGCCCGGTGGAAGAGTGCGATCGGTGAATTATGCTGGCCTGATGTCACGCATGGTGGGATTGCGACGCGTTCGCAACTTCTGCGGGCCTGGTAACGGGGTCTGGTTGCCGGGGGCGCTGCTGATCGTCGCGCTGGCGGCCGGATGCGTTTCTTCCGGCGCACCGGTATCGGACGAGCGCGCAGAGGTGCTTGCCGACGTCGTGGAACGATGGATCGTGGAGATCGAGGAGCTCAAGATCGTGCTTGAGGGTGTTACCGATGACGCATCATCGATCAAAGCGGTAAGGGATGTGCGGACCCGCGTTAGTCTCGTGCGCTCCATCAAGCTGGAGGCCGGCGAGTGGTCGGACGATGATGAGGCGTACGTGCAGGCTGAGTTTGGCGATCGTTTGGGAGCGGCCACGATCTTGCTGGACGCCGAGCGCAGGCGGCTTGGCATCGACGGGCGAATTGGGAATGACATACCCGAACTGCTCGCGGCATTGTCGCGATTCAGCGAGTCGTAGTAGAGGGGCAAAGGGAGCGGCTGCCTGACCGGTGGGATGATGGGTGACTGCCAGCCGTCCCGGTGTATGCCCCGGCGTGACGACTCGACGGTGGGCGGAGACTGGACCGGCAGTCTGCCCCCAGGACCCAGCAAGACCTGGCGGGAGCCGGTGACGGAGGAAACCATGCCGGGCCAGCAAATGACTGAAGGCGCTAACGATGAAGCGCGTGGTAGCTCGGGGTTGCTCCCGGTGGCGTTGCGCGTCGCATCGTATGCGGCGGTGGGGCTCCTCGTGCTGGCGCTGATAGGTCTGGCGGCGGGGTTGTCCAGCGGCAACGCGTCGGTGGTGATGTGGTTGTTGGTCCTGCTGTCGGCTGCGCTATTGATGGGTATCGTGTTTTTCACGCAGGGGGTTCCAGCACGGCTGGAAGAGGAATACGGCAAGAGCCTGCAGGAGATCGCGCTGCGGTTCGAGAAGCTCTCAGCACGCGACTGGTTGACGGGCCTGCTTACACCAGCCGAGTTCAGCGGCGCGGCGAAGATGGAGTTCGCGCGATCCAGGCGCTACGGACGTCGGATGTCGGTGGCGGTGATCGAGCCGGATCGGGAGGCCCTGGAGGCTCTCGCGCCGCGCGAAGGTGCGGGAGAAGCTGCGGCCCGATTCATGGCGGATGGCATATCTGTGATTTTGCGGGAGACGGACGTCCTGGGCCAACGTGATGGCTTCGGGGTGACTGTTCTTTTGCCGGAGACGGATGCCGAGGGCGCGGCGGTGGTGGCGGAACGGATTCTTGCGCGCTTCGAGCGGTTGCTGCTGACGCTTCCCGATGGCAGGCAGGTACCAATGCCCGTGACGGTCTCGATGGCGTCGTATCCGGAAGATGCCGAGGATGCGGCAACGCTGCTGGAGCGGGCTGCCGGGCGCGCAGCGTGACTGCCTGACGCGCTGAAACGGCCAGGCTCAAGCGTACAGGTCTAGCTGGCCTCCGCCGAGCAGCAGCAGGGCGGCATCACCACCGCCGATGTGCCCGGTTGTGGGCGAGTGGAAGTTGGAGATCAGCCTGAAGCCTTCCGGCGTGTGCTCGGAGGCGTAGTCGATGGCCGTCCGGCCGCATTCCAGAAAATGCTCGCCGCGCCAGAGCTGGGTTTGCGTTGCTGCGCCGCCGGCAGTGATTCTGACGGCGAGCGGGACGCCGGGAACGGCGGTCGGGGTGATGCGCACGGGGGGTTGGTCGACGAGGATATTCGCCTGGCCGTCAAACGTCGCCGGCAGGTCGGTATCGGCTCCAGAGACCAGGTGCATGTGGGCGTGCTCCTGGCTCTGGTGGGCTATCCGGCCGAAGTTGGAGATGAGCCGGTAGCCTTCCGGGCATTTCTTGTCGCCAAGGGCCGTTGCGAGCCGTGCCGCTGCAGGCAGCAGGTCCGTGGTCCAGAATTCGGCCTGGGTTATGTGGGCTCTGGGGATGATCAGGAGCATCACGCGCGCCCAGTCGAGGCGGTTATGAAAGGCGATGAGGTTGCCACCTGAGAGGAGCCGGCCATCGTCGTCGATGAGGTGTTCTTGCCGCGCGGGCGCGGTGCCGTCTGCGATCTTGCAGAAGATGCAGTCGGGATTGCGTCTCGGCTGGCGTTCGGGTGTCGGGGGCATCGGTGGATGCTATCGCGTGGGTGGGAAGTGGGCTACGCGATCAGTCCGCCGTCTACGGCGAAAGTTGCGCCTGTGGTGAACGAGGCTGAATCTGAGCAGAGCCAGGGCACCAGTCCGGCTATCTCCTCCGGCTCTCCATGTCTCTTCAGGGCCTGCCGTGAGCAGAAGCGCGATTGGATCTCTGCGTCATCTCGCCCGGCCGAGGTTATTTCAGGGTCAATCCATCCCGGGCACACGGCGTTTACCCGGATTCCCTGTTCTCCGTACTGTAATGCAGCGCTCTTCGTGAGTACGACGACTCCGCGCTTCATGGTTGAGTATGTCGGAAACATCCCCGAGCCTTTTAACCCGGCGATGGAAGAGTTGTTGATGATGGATCCGCCATCCTGTCTGAGCATCTGGGTGATCTCAAACTCCATGCAGAGCCAGACGCTTTTGAGGTAGATATCGGCGGTCTGATCCCACTCTTACGGCGAGAGTTCATGTAGCAGGCCATGCGTCCCGTAGCCGCCTGCGTTGTTGAACGCGAAGTCGAGGCGGGCGGA
>JADFPB010000157.1 GCA_022562515.1 Chloroflexota bacterium
GGTCCACCTTCGCGGGGCGCGAAGGTGGATTGCGAAAAAGAAAGGCCCCGCGAGGTCCACAAAGACCTTCGCGGGGCGCGAGTGCTAGAGCGATAAAGGAAAGTAGCGTCTAGGAGATAACGCCACGCTCCTTGAGGGCGTCGAGAATCACGATGACGCACTCATCCAGGCTCTTCTTGTCCGTCTCGATGACGATTTCAGCCTTCTCCGGCTCTTCATAAGGCGCCGAGATCCCCGTGAACTCGGGGATTTCGCCCGCGCGGGCCTTTTTGTAGAGGCCCTTCGGGTCGCGAAGCTCGCATTCGTCCAGTGAACATTTCGCATAAATCTCGATGAAGGAATCGCCCGAGATGGCCCGCGCTTCGTCGCGGTCCGCGCGATACGGCGAAATAAAGGCCGTCAGTGCGATGACGCCCGAGTCGGTCATATAAAGGAGGCCGTCCGGGCCGAAAGCGAGATCGTTGGGAAACAGGAACGGCCCGTCGCTATCCGCCGTGAGAACGACTTCGACGTCTACCTGCTTCGCTCCGTCCCACTTTATCTTCAGCAGTGACGGCGGATTAACCGACTCAGCAACCCAGAAAGTCCCATCCCCATCGATGCACAGCCCGTTCGGCCGCCCGGTCTTCGCGATGATCTGCCGCTCGCTGCCATCGGCGCTCAGATGCAGCAGCCACCCGCGCTCGGGGTGCATCTCCACCAGCGCCCAGCTGCCGTCCGGCAACAGTACGGGTCCCTCAGGATTCGCCAGGTCGTCAACCCAGATCATGCGCGCAACGCTCCGTGTTCTGCGTCACCCACAGCTTGTTCTTGAATCTGTTTCAGAGACATTCCAGATTCGTTCTTCCACGCGTCACGCCCGCTGATGTTCCTACCCGCGATCGTAACGGCGGCAGCTGTAGGAGACGCGAATTCATAATCTTGAGCAAACTCGAATACAGCATCTCCGGACTCGTGCATCACCCCGGCATCTACTAGGCGCTGCCTCAAGTTGGTTATCCATGGATCCGTAGATTTCTGCTCCTCAACCCGGGCCGTCGAGCCTTTTGACACCGTGAATCCGCCACCAGAAGCGGATCCGTAGGCGGTCGCATTTCCACTTGAGAACTTCAAGGTTGATCCTTGATCGGCGGGTGCCTCTTGGCGGTGAATCGGCCTTGGGGCTTCGAAGGCCGTGACCTGAAGAATAGGCAGTATTGTCAGCATTTCCTGGAGAAATGATTCTGCGTAGGCGCGATCCGCTTCCGACAGTGGCGGCAAATCCGGTGCGTTGCCGTTCTGCAAGCTACTTCGCTTGGCCTCTGATGCGATCGCTATTAAGCGTGATTCCAAATAACGGATATGGGCCTTGTTCAGGCGCGCATCGCGAGCGGTAAACGCGATCAGTCGCTCCCAAAAATCTTTTGTGCGGACATGACTTCGAAGGCGGTCACGAACGATGTCGCCCTCGCCAATATAGATCGAATCTACGCCGGTGTTGGGATCCTGACCAATCAGGACATAGACGCCACTTTCATCGAATTCCTTGCGATCTCCGCTATCGAGGAATCGATCCTTGCTGCAGGCGATACCGATGCCGGTCCATCCGAGTCGCTCGACAAGAGTCAGTCCGGATGGCGTGCCATCGACGAGCAGCAATTGAATTACCGCACCAGAAACCACGCTGTTCACCTGCAGGGTCACCTGCGTTGGCGGCGCTGGACGGGGCGGAAGGGGTGCGCCCACGCCGCCAGGCCCTGCGGCCTGCGCGACTGGACCCAGAGGCTGCCGCGGCCGGAAAACCGCATCAGCAGACGGTCGGAAAACATGAACGATCCAAGGCTGCGCGCCCGGGTAATCCTGTAGCTCAGACTGGCGTCCCAGGCCACGGCCAGGCCGTTGTCCACGATGTACTCGCCGTCCAGGTCGATCTTCTCGATGTCGCCGTAAGCGTTGAAGAACAGAACCCCGTTGCCCGTCGCCCGCAGCACGAACATGCCCTCGTTGAACAGGCCCTTCAGTCCCTGGAAGTTGCTGCTCAGCTTCACATCCGGGTGGGATGCGAGGTATGCGCCCTTCTCAAGCAGCAGCTCCTGCCCGGTCATCTGGTGCGCAATGATGTCGCCCGGCTGCGCCGGCGTAAGCCCCAGAAAGCCGGACTCGTTGCCCGCCTCAAACGTGTTCTGGAAGAAGCCCTCGCCGGTCAGCGCCGTGCGGGTCAGCCCGGCCATGATGCCGCCCCGGGTGCTGGTCTTGATGCTCAGGTTGGGGCTCATCCACGCCATCGCGCCGGCCTCAGCCACAACGCGCTCCCCCGGGCCGAGGGTGACTTCGAGATAGCTGTAAGTAGGCCGAGCTTCGATCGTGTATTCCATGGGAGCTATTCTCTTCGGGGAGGCAGCAGGGGGCCGAGCCGCTTGCCGAACTCGTCAGGATTGTGGCTCTGTACCAGCACGCGGCCCTGGCCGATGAACTTGAGCACCAGCCCCTCGCCCACCAGGAAAGATTTAATAAAACTCTTGGCCGCCTTGCCGATCGAGTACCTCAGAGACTCCTCGAAGGCGACCACGTGGCCGGTATCTACGGTGAGCTCGCCGTCGAGCTCGATCTCGGTCAGCTTGCCGAACGCCGCAACCACCAGTGGCCCTTCGCCGGTCACGCCCAGGAACGAGAGCGACTCGCCGGAGAGCATTCCGCCGATTCCCTGGAAGGCGGTGTCGAGCTCAAGGCTTTTCGACGACCCGAGATACGAGCCTCCGGTGCAGAGCCAGCGCACGCTGCCGTCGCAGTCGATCTTCCGGACCTGCCCGTGGTGCGCCGAGGCTATCCCCACTTCGCCGTGCCGACCGTCGGTGGTGCGATATGTGGAGAGGAAAAAGCTCTCGCCGGCCAGGCTGCGGCCAATGCCGCCCATGATCCCGCCAAGCATTCCGCCGCGCTTGCCGCGTGTCGTCACTTCGATATCGATGTTCGTGGTCGACCGGAACATCGCGCCCGCCTCGGAGACGAACTGTTCGTCGCCTGAAAGGCCGATCTGCGCCCAGGAGAATGCGCCCCTGTCCTGTACCTGAACGTCCATAAAGCCTTCCTGTTAGCGGTACTGGCCGCCGAGCCACCTGGCAACGCCGCCAAGGGTCCGGGTCTGAAGAAAAACAGTCCCGGTCCCGGTGAAATTGAGCACGATGCCCTCGCCGGAGAGCAGGGTCGACTTGAGGCCGCCAATCGTCGTCACGTTGTACTTCAACCCCGACTCCCAGGCCACGGCGTGGCCGGTATCGACCGTCAGCGCGCCGTCAACCTGCTTCTCGATAATGGCCCCGTAGGAGTTGAAGAAGAGGTCGCCCTCGCCGGAAACCACGATCGTGAAGGCGCCTTCGCCCGAAAAGATCGCCTTGAGGCTCACGAATTTGGTGTTGAGCTTGATACCCGGTGTTGCGGCGAGAAATGAGCCCGCCGTGAGGACGAAAGTTTCGCCGCCCGATATCTTGCGGTGCAGCACCATTCCCGGGCGGTCCGGAGAAAACGTGACGCTACCGCCGGTCGGGTGGCTGTACTCGCCGACGAAGAGAGACTCGCCGCCCACGACCTTCCGGACCAGCGCCTTGGTAAAGCCGCCGATGAGCTTGCTCTTGAGCTCCGTGCCGGCGCTCATGAACGCCATCGACCCGGCCTCGGCCAGAAACGACTCGCCGGGTACCAGATCGACCGTGAGTTGGCCGAAGTCCGGGTTGCCTTCTATCTCAAACTGCATTGAATGCCTGTGTGTGTCTTAGCCCGTACCGTTTCCGCTCTAGCGGGGAAGTAACGGGCGCAGTAGAGCAGATTTCACGCACGCATGCAACGCCGGGCGGTTGCTACTCAGTGCCTATTTAATGAAGGTCCCACTGCTCGACTTCAGCGTGATCAATCAGGCCAGGGAGTTTTTCGAATGCCGCCTGGAACTTTGGCTGAAGGCTCAGATCAGCCATGGTCTTCTCGATTATCGCGTCAAGTGCCGCACCGCTTTCGGCCTCGAGTTCCACGACCATCCGATCCGTTCGACCGCTCTGATGGTCCGTCATGATCCGAACGGTCATGTTCTGATCCTGCTCGGCGATCATCCCGTACATTTCCTGAGCCCACTCAACGAGCCTGCCCGCGGTCCCAACCTTGCCATAGAAAACCCGTCTCTGGATGATTGCCATCGTCTTACCCCCGTGCATAGTCCCACGCGTAAATCTGTAGTAGTCGCAGATACCGTGTCTGATCACACTCTGTACCGCGCAGGTCGAGCAGTTTCGCACAAAAGAACGGCAAGCACGCGACCCGGTAATCGCTGTTGCTGCCCGCGCAGCCGAGGCCGGGGCGATTCTGAATCCGGGAGTGCCCGATGCGGCGTCCTGATGTTCGGGGACATACCACCCGCACGAACTTCGTCTTTATACTCACCCGTCTTTTGTCGTTACAGCCACCACTCACGGTGATGCAACCCTCGCCACTTCTGGCGGCCAGGGTTACGACTGGAGAGCCCCCACTCAGACATCGTCATTCAGGCATGAGTGCCCCGGGAAGGCCGGCAACGGTCCACGGCGGCGGCCTGCGCGAACCTGCGTGCGGGGCGTGGGATTGCTATAACGCGATCGCGTTGATGCAGCGCCGCTGACCGCACCGCCACACGGGGGCCGGGGGTGTGGTCCACGTTGGCTAACCTGATCATCGCGATAGCCGCCTTTGCGGTGTTAGTCACGGGCGCCACCAGCTTCGCCGGCTCCTGGCTCTCCGCGGCTTCGTCCAATGCCAGCGCCTACCTGACCGCGGTAGAGCGGGAAGGAGAGACCAGGCGGACCCATCTCGCCCACATCGCCAGTTGCGAGACGCCCCTGGGCACGACCGTGCGGTTCATGTTCGCGAACACCGGCCAGGCCAGCCTGCAGAACTTCGGCGACTGGGACATCACGGTGTTCTACCAGTCGGACGGAAGCCAGTTGGCGACGCGTCTTTCGTACACGGACGCGGCCGTTCCTTCAGCGGGCGAATGGACTGTCTCACAGATCCTCCAGCCCAACGGCCAGGTAGAGGTGATCGAGCGGGATGTCATCAACACGGGTGAAGAAGCGAGGATAGTGATTGAGCTTTCATCCGCGGCGTGGGCGGACAGTTTCAACAGGCTCTCGATCTCGACCGACAACGGCGTCACGCTCGAAGTAGGCATATCGGGTGACAACAACTGCGGCTACTACCTGAACAACTTCCCGACGCCGCCATCCGGCGACACGACATCGCAGGCTGATCTTCCCCTCGGCGTCGCGTTCCCGAGCCAGCCGACGCTCTACAACTACGACACTGACAGCGATGCGCAGGCCGGCCGCCTCATATTGAAGGGCGGCACGGGTGCGAGCGAGTCAGATCTGACCAGGTACCAGAACTGGCGAACCCCTGCGCTGAGCGAGGACCTGGAGATCGACGGCACCGCAATAGTCGACTTCTGGGCGGCCCTGAAAGACTTCAGTACCGTTCTCGCCGGTGACGTGACGGTCTATCTGCGTGATTTCGACGGCGCCTCATACACGGAAATCGGCAACGTGACGGTTTCTGCCGATCCGTGGGACACAGGCGCGAGCGGCGCATTCGTGAGTAAGACGGCCCAGATAACCGGCCTCAACTACACGGTTGCCGCCGGAAACCAGCTTGAGGTCAAGGTGATCGTCGGCGCCGGCTCCGGCGATGACATGTGGTTCGCCTACGACACGCGGAGCTACCCGTCCTCGATCACCATCACGAAGACCCTCCGCCTGTTGCTCCACTCGGAAAAGGCGCAGATCGCCGGTTCCACCTATTACACGATCGATGATGGGAACCACAACGGCGGGTACTACCTCCACAACAACCCCTCGCCGCCCGAGACCACTTCGGTGTCCCAGGTGGATCTTCCGGCAACCCATACCTATCCTGCAGCGACGGCTCTGTTCAACTACGACACCGACAGGGATTCGGAAGCGGGGCGGCTCATCGCGACCGGTGGGAGCGGCGCAGGCGAGACCGATCTTGCGCAGTACCAGAACTGGCTCACGCCGGTGCTGGAGGAGGACCTGACCGTCAAGGGCGCCGTCCAGGTCCAGCTCTGGGCTGCGATGGCCGGGTTCGATACGGCGAACGCGGGCGAGGTGACCGTGTTCCTGAGGGACCTGACGGCGGGCTCGTACACCGAGCTCGGGAACGCGACTCTGCTTGTCGACCCCTGGGATTCGACGGCTTCCGGGACCTGGGTCAAGAAACTGGTCGAGATCGAAGGAGTTGATGCAACGGTCCTGAAGGGCAGCCAGCTTGAGATCAAGGTGATCGTCGGCAGCGGCTCAGACGCAGGGATGCTGTTCGCTTACGACACGACGTCCTTTCCGACAGTCGTGACGCTCTGGAACGACACGGAAGCCTATCCCCAGGGCAGGCCGATCATTCTCATTGCAGATGCCGGGTCGTCCACCGGCCGCTTCAGCCCGTCACCCAACTCAGGACGCTTCATATTCCCCCTGGACGGCTACACGAGCCTTTCGGACTCTACCTGGACCGTCACATACCGGACGAAGAAGCCCCGCTTCGGCTGGGTCTGGTTCGTGAACGCGGTCACGTACCAGGTCACGGTTGACAACTTGTGGGAGGACGTCGATATATCCGCGGACGTGCCGGCCGGTACAACCGGAGCGATCATCGAGGTCGTGAACCTTCATCCCAGCAACGCGCTGGCCGGGTTCATGAAGGGCAAGGAAGATACCAATAACTATT
>JADFPB010000158.1 GCA_022562515.1 Chloroflexota bacterium
GGGCGATGCGAAGCATGTGCTGGCACAGTTCGTGGAGGCCGTGAAAGACCTCACGAACGATGAGCCCGTGCGACCCGAGAACGGCGCAGCCAGGGAGATCGACGCAGTTCGGTCTGCGTGGCTGGCGGAGTGGATGCCGCTGCTCACCTCGGATGAGAAGCCGATCAACCCGTACCGCGTCATCTGGGAGTTCATGCGGAACGTCAATCCCGCGGAAGCCATCGTCACGCACGATTCAGGTAATCCCCGCTTCGAGATCATGCCGTTCTACCGGTCCGACGGCCCGCGCACCTATCTCGGCTGGGGCAAGTCGCACCAGCTCGGCACAGGGCTTGGATTCGCGATCGGGGCCAAGCTGGCGGCGCCGGAGAAGATGTGCGTGAACTTCATGGGCGATGCCGCGTTCGGCATGACCGGGCTGGACTTCGAGACGGCCGTGCGCTCCGATCTGCCGATCACCACCATCGTGCTCGCCAACGGCGGCATGGCGGTCGAAACCCGGCACATGGCACTTTCACACGATCTCTACGGCACCCGAGACCTGGGCGGCAACTACGCCGATATCGCGACCGCGCTGGGCGGCTGGGCCGAGCGTGTTGAGGAGCCGGCCGAGGTCGGCCCGGCAATACTGCGGGCGAAGCAGGCGAACGAAGAGGGTAAGGCCGCTCTGCTGGAGTTCATCACGTCGGAAGAGGGCGCGTACTCGTTCCAACGGCCGTTCTCGTAGTGAGTAACGATCTCGCATTCGAGCCGGCCTGGAAGCAGGCGGAGCTGGTCGCGTCCGGGGATATTTCTCCGGTCGAACTGACCGAGATGTACCTCCGCCGAATCGACGAACTTGATCCGAAGCTGAACGCCTTCATCACCGTTGCGGCAGACCAGGCGCTGGATGCAGCCCGCAAGGCCGAGGCGGCCGCTGGCTCGGGCGCAGAACTGCCGCCGCTGTACGGGGTACCCATCGCCATCAAGGACCTCGAGATGACGGCGGGACTGCGCTCGACGCTCGGCTCCCCTGCACTGGCAGATTACGTACCGGATGACGATTCCGTGGTCGTCGAACGGGTCAGGCGGTCCGGCGCGATTATTCTCGGCAAGACCAACACGCCCGAGATTGGAATCTCGTTCAAGACGGTGACCGACAGCCCGCTGGCGGGCTTCTGCCACAACCCGTGGGACACCGACCGCACGACCGGTGGCTCCAGCGGCGGTTCAGGCGCCGCGGTCGTCGCCGGCCTTTGCGCGCTGGCAACCGGCTCTGACGGCGGCGGCTCCGTTCGCATACCGGCCAGCTTCTGCGGCGTCTTCGGCTTCAAGCCGACTCACGGCCGGATCCCGCGCGCCTGTGGATATGGCAATCCCGAGCCGAACCAGTTCGCCCAATCAGGCCCGATGACGCGGAACGTGCGCGACGGAGCGTTGCTTCTGCAGGCGCTTTCGGGGCCGGATGAGCGTGATCCCAACTCGATGCGGCACTCAGATGCGCCCGATCTGCTCTCCGATCTGGACAGGCCGCCGGACCGGCTGCGCATCGGCTGGTCGCCGGATTTCGACTACGGCGTCGTGGACCCGGAGGTCGCCGCGACCGCGGAGAAGGCCGCCAGGGTATTCGAAGGTCTCGGGCATACGGTCGAGCAGGTTGAACTCGGCCTCACCGCCGATCTGGCAGACCACTTCTGGAATATCTTCGCCGCCAACGCCTATGCGGCGCTCGGCCACCTGCTCGATGACCCCGCTGTCGAACTCGGACCTGACGGAGTGGAAGCGCTGTCCATGGGCCGCGCGGTCACAGGCTCTGCCTACGCGTCTTCACTTCGGGCGGTCGAAGAGTTGAGGCAGCGTATGGCGGCTGTCATGGAGCGCTACGATCTGATCGCATCGCCGACGACGTCGGTCACCGCTTTCGACCCTGATTCCCCACCGACCCACGCTGGCGGCAGGAAGTTCGAAGGCGTGTATGGCTTCTACCCTTTCACCTACATCTTCAACATGACCGGCCAGCCTGCGGCGAGCCTGCCCTGCGGCTTCGTTGACGGCCTGCCCGTTGGCCTGCAACTCGCCGGGCGCTTCGCCGATGATGGCCTTGTTCTGAGAGCGTCGGCCGCGTTCGAGCAGGCGGCGCCGTGGGGCGACCGCCGTCCCTCTGTCGCGTGATTCGACTCGCCGGAAGTCGTATGCTGTCCGCCACACCAGCGAAGAGGACTATTCCCTGATGGCGGTATTCACTCGTGTCCGGTCGGCGCAATCGGGCACAGGAGCGGCCGTATCGCTCCCAGCACTTCCTGCATCGCGGGCTTGCCGCTGACCTCGTCGCGCGCTCATCGATATCCCGTCGCGACCATGTAGTAGAGATCGGCGCGGGCCGCGGCGCGCTCACTGTAGAGCTTGCCGATCGCTGTGGCTCGATAACGGCGATAGAGATCGACCCGGCGTTATGCCGCCGCCTCCGCGACCGCTTTCGAAACACGTCTCATGTGCGGATCGTCGAAGCAGATTTCCTGAGCACGCGTCTGCCCGATGCGGCATACAAGGTCTTCGGCAACGTCCCCTACTCCCGCACCGCCGACATCGTTCGCCATTTGCGAGATGTAGAGAGACCGCCGAGCGAGGCGATTCTGGTCTTGCAGACAGAAGCGGCAGGCCGGTTCGCAGGCCATCCAGCCGGAGTCGAGACGCGCCAGTCGCTGCTCCTGAAGCCGTGGTGGCACGTCGAGGTCGTCAGGCGGCTTGCCCGGACAGACTTCGACCCGCCGCCGTCGGTCGACTCGGCCGTTCTCTGGATGGCGCAGCGGGGAACACCGCTCATCTCCAACGCGGAAGAACGGCTGTACCGGCGCCTTGTGAACGAGGCGTTTGGCAGCGCCGGCAGCAACGTTGCGGCCGGGCTGCAAAAGTTCCTCAGCCGGTCACAGATCACCCGGCTGGCGCGTGACCTGGGCTTCCAAATCACCGACAAGCCATCGTCACTGACCTTCGATCAGTGGCTGGGCATCTTCAGGTATTACGCACTACAGAAGTGATCGAACATGCGAGGCAAAAACTACTTGCCGTGGGCTTTCTTCCACTCCTCGTACTCAGGCCGCGCTTCGTCCTTCAGCGGGTAGTAGCGTCGCAGGTCGCCGCCGGCTTCCAGCTTCTCGCGGCTGAACTCCTCCCACTCGGCGTGCTCTGAGGCGCGCTCCGCGAGCTCTTCCGCCATCGCGATCGGCACCGCAACCGCGCCATCGTCATCGGCAACGATGATATCGCCCGGCATCACGAGAGTCCCACCGCAGGCGACGGGCCCGTTGACCGCGAACGGGAACTGGACCGTCTGGGTATGGAAGTTGGGGGTTACGCCTTTCAGCCAGAGGCCGATCCCAAGTTCCTTCGCGTTTGCCGAGTCCCGGATGCATCCGTCGATGACGGCGCCGATTCCGCCCTTGCCCATGAAGTAGGTGAGCATCATCTCGCCGAACACTCCGCTGCTCATCTCGCCGCGTGCGTCAACGACGACGATGTCGCCCGGCTGCGTGTGGTAGAGGACGTGCCGGTGGAGCTGGATTTCCGGATCCGTGTACTCCTGGTCCGGGTACAGGTCCTCTCGCTTCGGCATGAACTGCAATGTCAGGGCCGGACCGACCACCGTCTTGCCGGGAGTCCATGCGGTAGGACCCTGGATGAACGGGTTCTTGATTCCCATCCGGCTCAGCTCGCCGGCAGCGGTTGCAGAACTGATTCCGTCGAATTTCGCGATCAGTTCCTTCGATGGCCGCTCGATGTCCTGCGTTTGTATCGGCGTCTGTATAGGTTCGGGGGGCATTGCGATTCCTCTGGACCGGGTAAGAAACCCGCTAATTCATGTCGGTCTGGGGATATTACTCCCCGAGCGCCACATACGGGAGGCCAACGCCTTCGGGTAAATCCGCGGGGCCCCTAAGTACTACCTGGAATCGCCAGGAGCGGCCATACGATTATCGGAAGGGCCATTTACGGCTCTAGTTCGGGGTTACAGCGTTGGCAAATGTTCTCGTAATCGAAGACGACAGGGACACCAGGACGTTCCTGTCCGAATATCTCTGCGACGACGGGCACGAGACCGATGAGGCGGCAGAAGGCCTCGCGGGCATCGAGAAAGCGACCACCAACGTTCCGGACGTGATTCTGCTCGACGTTCTGATGCCAATACTGGACGGCTTCCAGGTACTAGCAGTCCTGCAGGCAGACGAGCGGACCTCCCGGGTTCCTGTAGTCATGCTGTCCGGAAAGAACGACATGGACACCAGGGCCCGGGCGTTCAAACTGGGCGCCGTCGACTACCTGGGCAAGCCGTGTTCACGTGCGGATGTGATAAGCGCGGTCAACTCTGTAGTGCCTAAAGCAGCGATGCTTGCGCCGCCACCCGTAGACCCGCACCAGGAAGTGCCGCTGTAGTCGTGGCTTGATGTGCCACATCGCGAACAGAGCAATGCGGTGCGGCATCTGACCGTGGTAAACCTGTCAACGCCGCGCGTCTTTCATGCGGCGATGCCAGTCGTCACAAGTTCAAAATGGTGCCGGGGGTGGGGATCGAACCCACACTCCTTCTCTGAAGAAAGCGGATTTTAAGTCCGCCGCGTATGCCATTTCGCCACCCCGGCGGAAAGACGATGCAGTTGGACCGGCCAACTGTCACGCAGCACTATTGAAACGCAGGTCGTGAAATTCGGCAATCGGCGGAAGAGGCTGATTTGCCACGGGCGCGGTCTTAATCTCTAGCCTCGCGGCGCGCCGGTCAGACGGTGTGGGAGTCGGTGCAGCCACGATCCACGATCATGCAGCCGTCACCGCCGACGTGGCAGTCGAAGTGTCCGCAGACGCGATCGTCGGCCATCTCTTCCCTGCCGTGCGGGCCGTACAGGTAAGACTCCAGCCGAAAGATCGGAATCGGATTCCGGCCGCGCTGCCGGGGCCGCCGGATGTTACAGCCCACGACCGCCGTCTTTAGTTAAGCGTCAGTAGATACGCGACCAGGTTGTCCAGGTCTTCCTCGGGCAGACTGGCGAACGAAGTCGGCATCAGGTTGGCGAAGCCATCCACGATTACTGCGCCCGGGTCCTTGATCGACTCGAGAATGTAATCCGCGTCACCGCGGCTTCCGATGCCTGCGAGCCCGGGACCGACAATGGTATTGCCGCCGGTCGAATGGCAGGTGCTGCATCCATTGGCACCGAAGGCCTGCTCGCCCGCGGAAGCGTCGCCGCCCGCTGCTGGCGCCGGGGCAGTCGTGGGCTCGGGCGCGACGGCGGGAGCCGTGGTCGCGGCAGGCGCCGGCTCGGGCGTCGTGGTGGAGAATGCTGACGGGGCATCGCTGCTGCAGGCGATGACTGCCACGGACAGCGCTGACACGGTCAGTACGGCGATGAATCTCGTCGGTGGGAACACGCGTGATCCTTCTCCCGTGGCGTGGGCGCACGACGCGGGGTGCTAAATACGGCTATTCGCTCCTCTCAAGCTACGAATCCGCCATCGTGATGAATAGGTGCGATCACACCAATCGGGGCGGGCACTCGGGCGCTATCACGCGGCACTCACGGGCCATTCACCGATCCTCACGAGTCGCTCACGCCCTGAGTCATAAAACACCACTCACTGGTGACATCGTACCCGTCCGCATGTTGCCCGGGGTTCCTGACGCCAGATTACCGGCCGTATACAGGGGGAAGCATGGCCGTCTTAAGCGAAGCTGCAGATTTCGAGACTCTCAACACCGCCGACGGAATGTTCGTCGTGGACCGCGAGCAGGTTATCGTCCACTGGAACGACTCCGCAGAACGTATTCTGGGGTTCAGCCGCGACCAGGTCATTGGCCGTAGATGCTACGAAGTCCTCGCCGGCCGGGAACGTCAGAACCGGCCTTACTGCCGGCCGGACTGCCCTGTTATCTCGAAGGCGCGGCGCGGCAGAGTGTCCGAGAACTATGACCTGTGCTGCGTCACGGCGGATGGCCAGGCACGATGGCTGAACATCGGGATACTGATTCCCAACAAGGGTCCGATGAAGGGCTGCGCCGTTCATCTTTTCAGAGACGTGACGGAGCGACGGAAAGTCGAAGAGTTCGCCCGCCGGGCCGCCAGGGTGCTCCGCGAACTACGGCTCAGCGCAGGGGATGAGGCTATCGACGCTGATCCCAGCCCGACGCCGACACCAAGCCTGTCCCGCAGGGAAAACGAGGTGTTGCGCCTCCTCGCGACCGGCATGAAGACAAAGCAGATCGCGGAGGCGCTGGGCATCCGTCCCCTCACCGCGCGAAATCACATCTCCCGCCTGCTGAACAAGCTGGGCGCTGAGAGCCGGCTCGAGGCGATTCTCTACGCCTCCCAGCGCGGAATCATTTAGCCAACGGTCAGCAAGGCGAGTGGTGAGATCGCACCTATTACTGGTGCAAGGCCGCCTGTACCGTTCTCCCCGATCGCTCTTGTGACAGACATCACACTCATACGCGATGGAGGACGCTCCTGAACCGGGACACGCTGGCCGCAACGTTCTTCTGGGTTTTGCTCACCGCCGTGGGCGAGGTATTGATCCTCCTGTGGGACATATTCCCTGTCGCCGCATCCCGCGAAGCCGAGATCACGGACGACGCCTTCCTGCTCCTCACAATTCTCGCCATACCGATCTTCGCGCTCGTGGTCGTCATTATTGGCTACTCCGTCTGGAAGTTCCGCCGCAAAGATTCCGACACGTCGGACGCTGAGTACGTTCGCACCCA
>JADFPB010000159.1 GCA_022562515.1 Chloroflexota bacterium
TCCTCTGCCGTATCTCCGGAGCCGTTGCGGGACGTATCGATACCGAGCCGGGCCGACCAGTCATCCGATTCCCAGATCTCCGGCTCACCCGACAGGTAGCTCCACCACATATCTTCCATTCGGCCGATGTGCCAGAAAAGCCAGAGGATGTGGTTTGCGGTCGGTGACGGTTGTGTGCGCAGTTCAACCGGTGTCAGGTCTTGCAGGGCACGTCGCAGCGCTCGCTCGTAGTCAGCGAGCGAGAGTTTGGCGACGTCGCGAAAATCCATTTGGTCTGGCTGCTCTGGGGCGCGGGGCTGTCAGGCGCCAAGCCCGCGGAGCATCCCGCGGATGTAAGCGATCTGGCCGACGTGCTGCGACTCTTCTACGGCGACGTGGGCGAGAACCCAGTGGATCCGGGGGTGATTTGCCCGTTCCGGCCGCCTATCGGGATAGCTCTTCTGGAGGTCTTCTTCCGTCAGGGCGTCGATGACCCGGAACGTGTTTTCACGGACCGCGTCGTGATATGCGAGCAGGTCTGACAGTGCGACATCCGGTAACGCGGCGACGTCTTCAGCGCTGTGTCCCGCACCGCTCCCTTCGGACGGCATATGAAGCTTTTCGCACCAGCGGTCCTTGATCCACACCTCGTCTTCTCCGCCGACGTACGTCATCATCCAGCGGTCTTCGACGCGGGCGATATGCCAGACCAGCCACAGGATGTGGTTGGAGGTCGGCGTGGGTTGCCATCGCAACTCCACCGGCGATAGACCATCACACGCCCTGTCGAGGTGCTCTCGATATTCGGTTAGAGCTGATTTCGTGACGTCTCGAAAATCCATCCTTCGCCATCTCCCTGAACCGCGAACCGCGTGGTGGTCAAGGATTCAGCCCAGATTCAGCCGGGCCGGTTGGGAAGCATACCGCGATAGCGGCCGGTGGTGCGATTATGCGTGGGCTGTCAGGCCGTTGTGACGTTCGCCGTTGCGGGCGTCTGATTAAGCGGCGCTTCGGACAGTTCTATGACGCCGCCGCCAAGGACCTCGTCTCCATCGAAGAAGACCACCGCCTGCCCGGGCGTGATGGCGCGCTGCGGCTCTTCGAATTCAATCCTGAGACCGCCATCTATGGGCCAGAGAGTAGCGGCCGATTCGGGACTCTTGTAGCGAATCTTCGCCGCTACGCGTGCTCCCGCGCGGGGCGGCTCGCCGGACACCCATGTTGGACTTGAAGCGAACAGCTCAGACCGAAGCAGGCTCTCGGCGTGACCGAGAACGACCGTGCCGCTCTCGGCGTCGATCTCGGTTACAAACAGGGGCCGCTTGCCACCGCCGTTCAGCCCCAGGCCCCTGCGCTGGCCGATGGTGAAGTTGTGAACGCCATCGTGCTCGCCAAGCACTTCTCCATCAGGACCGACGAGCAGGCCAGGCTTCGCCATTTCAAGGCGCGGCCCGACGAACTCTCTGTAATCGCCATCGGGAACGAAGCAGATATCCTGGCTGTCGGGCTTATCGGCGACCGGCAATCCGGCCTCGCGTGCGATCTCCCGTATCTCAGGCTTGGAGTATCTGCCGACGGGGAGGAATAGCTTGCTCAGCTGGGCCTGCGATAGCGTGTAAAGGACGTACGACTGGTCCTTGGCGGGGTCGACTCCCTTGAGCAGTCGGGCGCTGCCACCAGACTCTTCGTTCCGGGCGATCCGGGCGTAGTGGCCGGTGGCGATGAACTTCGCGTCAAGAATCGCTGCCCGCTCGAGTAGAAAGTCGAACTTGAGCCGGTCGTTGCAGGCGAGGCACGGGTACGGAGTCCTGCCTTTTGCGTACTCGGACACGAAGTAATCAATGACGTGGCGCTTGAACTCCCGCTCGAAGTTGAGCAAGTAGTGGCGTGCGCCAATCGCCCTGCAAACGGCGCGGGCGTCTGCAACGTCTTCTATGGAGCAGCAGGAGCGGTTCAGCCGCGCCGCTTCGTTGGATGGCGCGGCGAACAGGCGCATCGTCACTCCGACGACATCGTATCCGGCCTGCTTCAATAGGAGCGCGGCGACAGAAGAGTCAACGCCGCCGCTCATTGCGACGACTACTCTCTCTCCCTTGCCTGAGTCTGGTACTAGTGCTGGCATTTTTTTGTAATTTGCGGGCTGGCGTTCTGGTTGCCACCCGGATTCCTGAGTTGAAACCCCGCCAATCCCCCTCCAATTCTGGGCCCGCCCCTCTATAATCGCAGTAATGACCACAACAACGCATCAGGCAGAAGGCTCGAAAGAGGAGCTAACGATCGAAGAGTACGCGCGCCTGGCGGTGGATATTGCCTCTGACCGCCTCGGCTCTGACATCGCTCTGCTCGATATCGGCGCCGTTAGCGACTTCGCCGACTATTTCATTATCGTGTCCGGTGAGACCGGCCGTCACCTGGACGCCATTTCCAACGATGTTCAGAGAGGCCTCCGCGAAAAGGGCCTGCGCGTGCTTCATCGCGAGGGTACCGCTCCAGGAGGGTGGATCCTCCTGGACTACGGGGCCGTTGTGGTCCACGTATTCGACCGCGCTACCAGGGAGCGCTACGATCTGGAACGCCTCTGGTCGCGCGCCAAGGAGATCGTAAGGGTCCAGTAGGGCGTTGATCTGGCCCCCCCCAAGGGGAATCCGGAGTGAATCTAGGGCTCGATAATCCAGGGCCCGGTGGCGCGGTGGTAGCTGAGCAGTTCCGAATCGTCGAAGAAGATCGACACTTCCCTTGCCGCATCTTCCTCATTGGCCGAGCCGTGCGCTATGTTGCGTCCGATATCCGTTGCGAAATCACCGCGAATCGTGCCCGGCGCCGCATCCTGCGGATCCGTCGCGCCCATCAGCTTGCGGCAGTGCGCGATGGCATTCGGACCCGAGACGCACATCGCGACGATAGGGCCTGACGTGATGAACTCAATCAGTCCGGAGAAGAATGGCCTGTCGACATGTTCGGCGTAGTGCCGGCCTGCTGTCTCCTCGTCCAGTTTCATTATCTTCAGGCCGATTATTTTCAGTCCGGACTGTTCAAACCGGCTGATGACCGGCCCGATCAGCCCGCGCTGGACGCCGTCCGGCTTTACGAGGATCAGTGTTCGTTCTGAGGGCATTATTTCTCCTACGGATTTCGGCGACCGAAATTTGCGCCAAAAACTCGATCCCGATTACTTGTTCGATTTTGAGATCGAGGGCGGTCTGGCGTACTCGGGCTGCAGTGTCATCGGATCGTCTATGTCGCCGTCGGCGAGCCGCTGACCGGCCAGAGCCGCCAGATTTTGCGGTCTGCGAGTCGGGGGTTCACTGCTAAGTATGCGGGCTTCGCCGACCAGTTTGCCAAGCTCAGGCGCACGCTCCCCGCAGAACAGGGCGCTATCGGGCGCCGATTCGACCAGCTCTTCCGGCTGGCAGAGGCCCGTTTCCTGCCGGAAGTGGCAGGGAAATCGGTCGTCCCCCGTGCCGACGGCCGCGTAGCGCGCCCACGCCAGTCCGGAAGAGCCGGCGTCTATGACGGCCACGAGCGGGCCGGGCGCCGGCCAGTGGCTCATCGCTTCCAGATCGAAGGTCGATATCCCGATGATCGGCTTGCCGGTGGGCGCGACGAGGCCCTTGGCCGTCGCCAGCCCCACCCGCAGCGCGGAGAAGCCGCCCGGGCCGATGGCCACGGCTACGCAGTCGATATCTGCGACCGCGACATCGCGGTCATCGAGGATTGTGAGGATTTTATCCATCAACTCTGCGCCGTGGTTCTGCTCCGAGCGCCAGACGAGCTCGATGGGCTCGCCCGCGCCGGTGAGGCCTACACCGGCCCAGCGGGTGGCGGTGTCTATGGCAAGGATGAGCGGCACTTCAGGAACCCGCCTTCCCCGCGACTCCCGCATGGCCCTTATTGCCCTCATTGAAAGAGGACCGAGCCGCTTGCAGGAGCCTGGAGGACGCAGGGCCGTTTTGCATGAGGGTTACAGAGCGGTCATCTTCACCCGAGCCTTGCTCCATGGTCACTTCCAGCGCATCTTCGGGCAGAGCCATACGGCCCCGCTCCGGCCACTCGACGGCGAGAACATCTCCATTCTCGACCCGTTCCATGAGCCCCAGGTCCTCGACTTCCATAACGCCCTCAAGGCGATACAGATCGCAATGATGCAGGACCAGTCTGCCGATGTGGCGGTTTACCAGCACGAAAGTGGGGCTTCGGGGCCGGTCGGCCGTTCTGAGCCCCTCTGCGATTCCCTGGACGAGCCGGGTCTTCCCCGCGGCTAACGCGCCGCTGATGAGAACGGCGTCACCCGGCGAGAGCGAGTCGCCAATGGCGCGGCCCAGTGAGATCGTCTCCTCTTCTGAGCGCGTGAGCACGTCCCAGGGAGCGATGAGGTTCACTGTTTGAGATGATCCCAGCCGCCGGCGTCGATGTGCACCGGCCGGCCATCTTCGCTCAGGAACGAAACATCGGGCGCGTCGGTGCTCTCGCTTATCCGGCCGATCACCGTGACCGGCACGTCAACCGCGTCCCGCAGTCCCTCGATCAACTCGGCCGAGGCGACGAAAAGCAGTTCGTAATCCTCACCCCCTGAAAGTGATAGCTCGACCCACTCGTCCGGGTAAATTTCCTTCAGCAACGGCGATACCGGAATGTCTGGCAACCTGACGACTGCCGAAACGGCGGACGCATCG
The DNA here is from genome assembly GCA_022562515.1 of Chloroflexota bacterium. GTDB lineage: Bacteria > Chloroflexota > Dehalococcoidia > Lucifugimonadales > Lucifugimonadaceae > UBA1151. The sequence goes on from JADFPB010000159.1 coordinate 4,653, forward strand.
CAGATATGCCCGAGGTCGGAGACCAGCCCATCGCTGATGTCGATTGCGCACCGCACGCCGGCGGCCACCAGGGCCTTGCCCGCCGCGACGCGCGGGGTAGGGCGGTGGAGCCTGTCCACGAGCGCTTCGCGCCCGCCTGCGAGTCTCTCTCCAAGGGCTTTCAGGCCGCCCGCGGCCGACCCGACATCTCCCGTGACGGCGACGACGTCGCCCGGTCTGGCGCCCGAACGGAGCAGCAGAGGCAGGGAGTCTTTGCCCCCGTCCCCGCCTCCGCCTCCACTGGCGCCGGAGAGCGTGCCGATGGCTGAGACGGTTATGAAAAGCTCTGAAGCGCGCACGACGTCGCCGCCGACCACGGTACCGCCGTGCTCGGCCGTAACTGCCGCCATGCCCCTGTATACCTCGGCCAGGTCATCGCTGGCGACGTGGCCCGGCACGCCCACGGTGACCAGGCAGTGCAACGGCCGGGCTCCCATCGCCGCGATGTCGCTTAGATTCACAGCGACCGATTTCCACCCGAGGTCGAACCAGGGAATCTGACCGCGCCGGAAGTGAACGCCGTCGACCATGGTGTCCGTTGTGTAAACGTCGAAGTCGTCTCCACGGCGCGCCACGGCGCAGTCGTCGCCTATCCCCACGACGATCTCAGGGGGCAGATCCGTGCCGAGGACATCGGCGAAGCGGCCGATCAACTCGAACTCGCCCTCTGTATGTGTCGATTTAGGTTTCTGTGTAGGTTTGACCATAACTGCAACGATTATATGTAGACGCTCCGCTGTAACATGCCCGCTGCGCCTGCCAGACTTGCCGTCCCCGCTCTTTCGATATGAAGATTCTTCTCCTTTCAGACATCCACGCCAACCTGACCGCCCTCGAGGCGGTGATGGCCGCGGTCGCGGATTCTGGTCCGATCGGGGCTATCTGGGTTTCAGGCGATACGGTGGGGTATGGCCCTGATCCCAATGAGTGCATGGAACTGGTGCGGGACAGCGCGGATATGGTCATCGCCGGCAATCATGAGCTGGCGGCCATCGGGAAGATGTCGACGGAAGATTTCAACGCACACGCTGCCGCGGTCGCGGAGTGGACGCAGAAAACCCTCACAGACTCGGTAGCCGAGTACATTGCCGGGCTGCCATTGCGCCTTGAGCAGGGCGATTTCACGCTGGTCCACGGCAGCCCCCGTGATCCGGTCTGGGAGTATCTGCTATCGGATGATGGTTTCAGGGCCAATCTCGATCATTTCGAGTCGCCCGGTTGCATGGTCGGACACTCGCACTACCAGTTTCTGGTTCAAATACCTGAGGGCGCTGCAATGGTCGCACAGAGTGAACAGGACATCGATTTGCCCGTTGGCGATGGCCGGTTTTTTGTTAACCCCGGAAGTGTGGGCCAGCCACGCGACGGCGACCCGAGGGCGGCCTACGCGACTTATGACGACGAAGATCGGGCCGTGACATTCAGGCGCGTGGAATATGACATCGGCGCGACGCAAAAGCGGATGGAATCGGCGGGGCTGCCAGAACTGCTGATTGAACGGTTGTCACACGGTCGTTAGGCGGGCGTGACTGTCTATAATCCGCCCGGTCGCGGCAAATGGCGCTCGGCTCATTAAACTACAGGCGGAGATCGGTATATACGATGCCCATGATTCACATCTACTTATACGAAGGCAGGACTGACGACCAGAAGCGCGAGCTGGCACAGGCGTTTACAGACGACATTCAGAGGATCGTCGGCTCGCCCCCGGAGGCCACGCATGTGCTCTTCCACGACATGAGCAAGTCTGACTGGGCGCACGCGGGCAAACTGGCCTCTGACGAGTAGGCGTCGCGAGGGTTGGCCTGAGCAGATCCTGGGCCCGAGCCAGAAAACCATCGCCTGGATGACTTCTTAAGTTGCGGGTTGCCATACCCTCAAACAGACCGCGCCAGGCCAAATCCCATCGAATGTGTTCGAGTGGCCGAATTATGCGAAGTGGCAGGATGAGCCGAGGGTAAATTCTGTACGGATCAGGAGACGCCAAATGGCTGACGCACCGACGCG
>JADFPB010000160.1 GCA_022562515.1 Chloroflexota bacterium
TCAGCCAGACGCTCGTCGCGCCGGCGGCGTTGGCGCCGGCCACGTCGGTGTGCAGTGAGTCCCCCACGTGCATCAGCTCGGTGACGTCGCAGCCCGCCTGCCCTGCGGTGATCTCGTAAATACGGCGGCTCGGCTTTTCAATGCCAAAGTGCTCAGCCATGACGATGAAATCAAGCTTCAGGTCGGAGCCGTACCGGGCGGGCGTGCTGTTGCCGTTGGTGAGAATGCCGACTTTATATTTGGCACGTAGTTCGATGACCACTGGCTCGGCGTCGGAAAACATGCCGCCCGTTTCTTCCCTGGCTCGGAAGTAGAATTGCGTAAGCGCCTCCCCCAGGTGTCCCAGGCCGGCGAGCGAGGCTACCTCAACCCAGGAAGCGAGCCGGATGTCATCCAGCGTGTTTTCTGGACTGACCGGCCCGCGCTCCCGCGAGATGCGATCGCGGATGGCCCTCGTCTCGTCGACAGAGGCGGGAGGATCGTCGAGCCCGCCAAGGCGGCACAGCTCGTCCAGCGTGCCAGCGATGGCGGTCAGCATCCATTGCTCGAAGTCCCAGAGCGTGTCATCGCCATCGAACGAGATCGCCTTTATCAATTTACCGGGGAAGACGCTGGCCGGGCGGCTTATCCGCGGCCTATGTAGACCTGCCGGACAGGGATGACGCTCATCTCAAGGACGTTCACATCGGGCGGCAGCGTGGCCATGTATACGGCGGCGCGCGCCATGTCCGCCGTCTCCACCAGCGGCTCCGGGCCCATGTCTACGCCGCTCGCCGAGCGGCCGCCGGATTCTAGCCTGCGTTCCACGGCAGTGTTGCCGGGGTTGAGCTGGCCACATGAGATGCCAAACTCACGACCGTCCAGGGCGGTGCACTGGGTCAGGCCCCAGAGGGCGTGCTTGCTGGTCGTATACGGCGTGGAGGACTGGCGGGCGCGGTTGGAAGCGATCGAGCCGATATTAATGATCCTGCCGCCGCCGGCCTCCTTCATGATCCGGAACGCCTCTCGGGTGCAGAGAAATGGGCCGGTGACGTTCACGTTCATGACGTGTTGAAACTTCTCGAGACTGAGCTCGTCGACGCGGCCTCCGTCAACGCTCCCGGCGTTGTTCACCAGGATGTCCAGCCTGCCGAATCGCGACATGGTGGTCTCGAATAGCGCCTTGACCTGGGCCTCGTCGGTGACGTCCGTCGGCACGGCCATTACTTCGCCGCCGATGGCGCTAATCTCATCCGCTGCGTCCTGCAGCCGCGCCGCGTTACGTGCCGCGATGACGAGGTTTGCGCCTTCCCCGGCAAACGCCAGCGCGATTCCTTTGCCGATGCCTGTGCCGCCACCGGTGATGATGGCCAGCTTGCCGTCCAGTTGTCCCATCAGTCAATTCCCTGCCTGTCTCACGTTTGGGCCATCCGAATCTGCTTCCCGGCTAACGGTCTCCAGCTCCGTAGCCCCTGAGTCCGAGGCCACCGGGCCGCCCTGAACTGATCCGAGCTGCCCCGGTGCCGCCAGTTCAGGGCGCCGCAACGGGTTGCGGGTTTTCAGGGCGGCAATTATGGCAAATCCCGCGACGCTGGCAAATACGATGAACGCGACCCGCATGCCGGAGATGAAGGCGCTCTTGATCTCCAGCGCATCGGGGCTGCCTTCGAGGTCGCTGAGACTCCCGAGGTCGGCCGAAAGCCCCGTATGCTGGATGAAGCCAACTACCAGCGTGGTGGCGATGGCGATGCCGATCACCGATGCGGTGTTGCGAACCAGGTTGATGAACGCCGATATTACGCCGTAAGTGGCGGAGCTGACGGCATCAATGGCGGCACTCATGTTCGGCGCGATCCAGAGGCCCATCCCTAATCCGGTGATCAGCAGCGAGGGCATTATCACGTAGAGACTTGTCTCTTCATCAAAGGTAGCCAGCAAAAGTGTGCCGACGACGACCAGGACGAGGCCGGCCACCGTAAATCGCTTCACGCCAAGCCGGTCCGAGAGTCTGCCGCTGAACGCGCCGGTGAGGACGAATCCCAGCGCGCCGGGAAAGGTGATGAAGCCAACTTCACTGGCTGCGTATCCCTGGATATCCTGGAGGTAGAAGGGCATCAGGAAGAAGGTGGAGGATGTGCCGATGAAGCCCAGGAAACGGGCTGTGATCGCCCAGGAGAACTGTCTGCTTCTGAACGCGTTGAGGTCGAACATGGGTATTCGGGTCCGCGTCTCGCGCAGAACAAAGAGTCCAACCAGGCCAACGGTGCCGAGAATTCCCGCGACCAGCTGCCATGTGGCAAGGTCGTCACTGTTGGCGACCACGATTATGAGAAGGGTGAGGGCAAACGCAGACAGGATTGCACCGGTCCAGTCGTACTCACTGAATTTGCCCCTGGCCTGGCCGCCGATCCTCGCGTCATCGAGGATGATCCAGGCCCATACGCTGGCGACACCGGTGCCTGCGGCCAGCAGGATGAAGAACGACCTCCAGCCGGCGAGGTCGATCATGCCCCCGGCGACTATCGGCCCTGCCACCGAGCCGAGGCCGGCGGCCAGGCCGATATAGCCCATCCCCTTCCCACGCTCTCCGGCGGGGAACACGAAGGCCACGATTGCCATGCCGTTGGCCATGACGATCGCGGCGCCGATTGCCTGAGTTATTCGTGCGGCGATCAGGAATTCGAGTCCGGGCGCCGAGGCCGACGCGACGGCGCCCGCCGAGAAGATAAACCCGCCGGCGATGAAGGAGCGCTTGCGGCCGATCAGGTCAGAAAGGCTGCCGACAGGCAGAAGCACGGCGCTAATTGCCAGCGAGAACGCTATGACGATAAGCGAAGCGCGGCGGAGCTCCAGTCCGAGATCGTCCGCGATAGTAGGAATCGCGACACCCGTTCCGCCGAAGTCCATGACTCCGAAGAACAGGCCGAACGCCATTACGGAGAAGACCATCCATTTGTAGTTGCTGGAAGGCGCTTCTACCGGCGCAGGCTCTGAACCCACATCTACTCCCGGCACCTGCGATTCATCGCGACGACGTCCATTTGCTCCCACCATCTGTGTCAGACCGCAGACGGTCCCGCATACCGGCATATACCAATGCGATGCGATACGGGTTCGCCTATGCTACACGTTCCCTCCCAAGTTCCCACACACGGTCTCAAGATAGTTTTCGGCTACTTGCCGGTCCCGTTACAAGAGGAAAATCGAGTGCCCCGAAGCGTCGTCCTGGGCCCATTTGACCGGCCGCTGCGAATCCTGCGCGTGGCGCGTCCGCCGGAGTCCCATGGAAGACTCCCTGACGAGCCTGGCAAGTTCAAACAACTCGAAGATTTCGTCGAAGTGCCGGTGGATTGGAGTTACGCCGACCCGGATGATGAAGATGCGATCATTGCGGGCTTGCCGGGCTGCGACGTCTATCTGGGCGCGATTTTCAAGCAGAAAATGACCGCGGCCGCGGTCGGCCTGAAAATGATCGCCCTGCACGCAGCGGGTTACGAGAAGATCGACCCGGAATCGGTGCCGGAAGGCGTCGTGGTTGTGAACGCGTACGAGCACGAGGCGCCCATTGCCGAGTGGGTGATGATGGCGGCCGAGGTGCTGGACCATGAGGTGATAGAGGCCGACCACCGCCTGCGCAAGAACGACTGGGGCATGTGGATATTCCGGCGCCCGCCGTACCGGGAGTTGATGGGCCGGACTATGGGCGTGGTCGGCCTCGGGCACATCGGACGGCGCGTCCTGAAGCTGGCCCGCGCGTACGACATGCGGCTGATCGCAGTAAGCCGAACCGCACTGTCCGCGCAGGATGCGGATGAGCTGGGGCTGGCGTGGGCCGGAGGCGATTCGGAACTGGACAGGCTGATGGCGGACGCCGACTTCGTCGTCGTATCGACGCCTCTACTGCCGTCGACCACCGGGCTTATCGGCGAACGGCAGATCGGCCGGATGAAACCGGACGCCTACATCATCAACCCCTCGCGCGGGCCGATCATCGATGAGACCGCCCTGTATACCGCTTTGAAGGGTGGGAAGATAGGCGGTGCGGCGCTGGACGTGTGGTGGCAGTACCCGGACGGGCCGGACGACCACACGACGACGCCTTCAAAGTACCCGTTTCACGAGCTGGACAACGTGCTTATGACGCCCCACATTTCCGGCGGGACATACGGGACTTCGGAACGGCGCTCGAAGGTGGTCGCGGAAAATATCAACCGGCTCTATCGCGGAGAGCCGCTGATCAACGTGGTGGACGAGCTTACGCGGCTCTAGCGTCCTGCGTGGCCGCCTCATCGCAGACGATCAGATCGAGCGCGCCGGGCATCGCGAACAGGAAGGTCTGCATAACAGGTTTCGCGGAATCGGCGTGATCTGGACCCGTGGGTGGAGCTGCGCGGCTGGAGTCCGGCTCGTGCCTTGTGTCCCCGTCCATCTCATGCCTCCCAGACCGGTGGCTTCGTGTCGATACGGATGTACCGTCAATCCAGCATCGCGCGTCGGCGTCCTTCCGGCCATGGTCCTTAGCGCCACGCGTGGGCGTGCATGCACCGGACGTGAAGCGTGGGTAGGCCCAGCCGATGGGGGTGGATTCCGCCGGCGGGAGCAGCAAACGGCGCCGCTTCACATTTCGGCGCTGCCTGACCGCCAAAAACGCGTGCCCCTTCAGATCGAGCTTCTGGCAGGTGCAACGCCCATCAAATGTTCAGACAGACCCGGCCCTTCGTGGGTCCCGACCGGTCGGGGCGTCCGCCCGGACCAGCAACGGCCCAATCCTCCACCTGGGGCGGACAACTTTCCGGGCGCTACACCCAGTCCAGGCCTGCGAACAGATCGGACTCCAGGCCGGATGTGGGCTCGGCGGGCGCTGGATGAACCAGCACGAAGTAGTCGTTGCCGAACACCTCTTCATGCATGGCCTCGGGGAAGAGATCGAACGGACTTCCCTGCGAGCGGTGCTTCGAGGCGGCCTCGAGCCTCACGGAAACGTATGCGGCGACGTCCAGCCGCGTCGTGAACCGTTCGTCTGGTATACCCATGGTGTCTGGGTCGATATCGCGAAAATCGTTGTCCGGTTTTATCTTCACGTACTCTTCGATGAAACGCTTTATGCGGGCGCGTGGGAAGCCCATGTAGTAGAGCTTGCCCGGCGCCCATGGGGCCAGTTTCTCCGGGTCGGCGCGTCCTGCGTTGCCGGACGCGAGGAATGCGGCGGTGGTGGTCTTGCTGATGAACTTGTGATCGGGATGGCCGTACCCGCCGTTCTCATCGAACGTCACAACCACGTGGGGCCGGTGCTTCCGCATCAGGGAGACCAGCGTGCCGACGACCTCGTCCTCGTCCGCCTGCACGAAGGCGCGCGGGTCTTTGTTTTCCGGAGCGCCCTCCATGCCTGAGTCGCGGTAGTCGAGCAGCTCAAGGGACGCGCCCGCAACGGCCACGGACGCTCGAAGCTCGGCCTCGCGGATCTCGCCCAGATTTTCCGGAGTCGCTTCAACGCCCGGCGCGATCTCACCGGCCTCGCCGCGGGTGGCGATCACGACGACGACCTCCGCACCCTCGGCGCTGTATTTGGCGATAGTGCTGCCGGCCAGGTGCGACTCGTCGTCCGGGTGGCCAAAAGCCAGCATCAGCCGTCTCTTTGAACTCATCTATCACCTATCTCCAGAATGCCGAGCCAACGTTCACGCTGCGTGCTTTGGCGAACTCGCGTGCAGCATCGGCAAACTCTCCCTCTCCTTCGACCGTCAGCTTCGCAGGACGGCCCGAAAGCCGGAGGATCAGTTCCAGTGGATCACCGGAGATCACGGCGTCTGGCTCGGGCGGTTCTCGCTCTTCCGGCATGAGGCTTGCGCCTCTGCCGGGCTTCACCTCGTAAGTCTCTGCCGGAAGCCCTTCCGGTGCAAGCGAGACGAAGCCGCGGCGATCGATCTCCCGCACGCGGCGTCCCATCGGCCCGAGGAGCGTGGCGGCGAGCACGGGTTCCAGCGGCCTGCGACGCTGCCGTCCTAGCGGGCGGCGAATGTCTTCCGAGTGGATTACCAGTTCCACCAGACTCAGCACCCGCCACTTGCCGAAACCCCATCGCAAATAGAGCGAGATCTCATCGCTGTGCAGCCGGTCGGCAACGAAGCTGATCCCTTCCGCTGCCCAACGTTTTTGGACGCGCTCGATGCCTGCAGCAAGGCCGATCTCGTGGATGACGGAGCGCGCGATGGCCCAGGGGATTCCGTCTCCGAGCGTACAGTGGGCGGCCACCTCGCCGATGGACCATCCTCCGCAATCGCTTTCGGCCAGCCACTCCGCGCTCGAAAGCGATTCCACCAGATCCGCGAGCGCGCGCCGCTCGGCCCTGTAGGCGGCAAGTAGCTGCCTCTTGTCGAGAGAGGGGGTGGGAGTTGATTCTGGCATCACCGCACAAGTTTAGTGGCGGGATGCACATCCCGGCGGTAACATCCGGGCCGCCATCAGGCTGCCACCAAAAAAAATACCCGTACATCAAGACAGAGCGCCAAATGAAGATTACGAAAGTCGAGCCGCTATTCCTGGACCGGTACCTGCTCGTCCAGGTCCACACAGACGCCGGCATCGTAGGCCTCGGCGAGTCGGGGGCATGGGGATACCTGGAATCGTCCGGCGCGGCCATCGAGAAGTACGGCCGCTACCTGGTAGGCAAGGATCCGCTGCTGATCGAGCATCACTGGCAGTACATGTACCG
>JADFPB010000007.1 GCA_022562515.1 Chloroflexota bacterium
TGGCTTTTGAGGCGCGGCAGGTTTTCAGGACCCACGGGATCTGAGTGGTTCTCGTCTTCGGGCACGAGCAGTCTCGCGACTTTTGTCGAGATCGTGATCTCGTCGCGTTCCATCGTCTCCAGCGCCCTGCCATAGCGCACTTCGCTGCGGCCCGCGCCGTACTGGGGCGCGGTGTCGAAGTAGAGGACGCCGAGATCGTAGGCGCGTTTGATGATGGCGAGCGCTTCGTCGTACTCGGTGCCGCCGAACAGGCCGTCTGCGAGAACCATGCCGCTCAGCGGCGCGCCGCCGAGGCCCAGACGGGTGACCTCGATGTCCGTGCTGCCGATGTCAACGAACTCGAACGGGTTCATGTGTTCTTTCTGCCAGGGTCGGTAGTCAGGGAGTGGGAGCGTCTGCGGGTATTAGCTTCTCTTGTTTCAATTCGGCCCAGAGGTCGGGCGGGATGTCCGCGGCGACCGCCGCAAGGTTACCCTCAACTTCCTCGACGGATTGTGCGCCGGGTATTGCCGACGCGACGACCGGGTGGGCCAGGACGTACTGTAACGCCGCCGCCTTTAGATCGACATCGTGGCGGTCACACACGCTTTTGAGCGCTCTCGCTCGCACGAGCCATTTCTCGTCGGCCGGCCCGTAGTCGAAGGTGACCGGCTCGTCCAGGTCTCGGGCCAGTATTCCTGAGTTGTACGGCCCGCCGATTACCAGCATGACGTTGCGCCGGGCGCAGAGGGGCAGGAACTCATCGTATGCATCGTGGTCGAGGAGGGTGAACCGGCCGGCCAGCAGGATGATATCGAGATCGAAGTTTTTCACGAACTCGGCGGGCCATTCCCAGATGTTCATGCCGCAGCCGATGGCCTTCACCATGCCTTCTTCGCGCAGTTCTATCATCGCGGGCAGTGCCGATTCAAGCGCCTGCCGCTTGCCGTCGCCGGGTGCGACGTCGGGGTCGTGGAGGTAGAGAATCTCCACCGAGTCCAGCTTCAGGCGTTCGAGGCTTTCTTCCAGGGAACGTCTTATGCCGTCCCGGCTCATGTCGAAGCGCACTTCCAACCGGGGCAGGCCGTCGGCCCGGAAGTCATCGTCGCGGCCGTCTACGGCGTCCAGGACCCTGCCGCACTTGGTAGAGATGACGAAGCTGTCTCTGGGGACGCCGGGCAGCGCCCCGCCGTACCGGGCCTCTGAGCGCCCTGACCCGTAGAGGGGCGCGGTGTCGAAGTAGGCGATGCCGAGTTCATGAGCGCGTTTGATGACGCTGATGGCGGCGGCGCGGGCGGTGCCGCCGTAGAGGCCTCCGCCGAGCACCATGCCGCTGAGCGGGGCGCCGCCCAGGCCCAGCCTGGTGACGGAGACGCCGGTATTTCCTATGGCTACTTTTTCAAGTGGATCCAAGCGTGTTTCTCCTGTCGGAGGCGCTCAGGCCAACAAGCCTTCGCTATCCAAGATTGGCGACGATAGCGTCGCCGACGGCTGCTGTGGTGGAGTTTCCGCCGAGGTCGGTGGTCACCGTCTCGCCGACTTCCAGAACTTTCTCGACGGAGCGCTCGACCTCCCGGGCAGCGTCTTCTTCCCCCAGGTGGCGGAGCATCATGGCGGCGGTGAGGATCTGCGCCATGGGGTTGGCGATTCCCTGCCCGGCGATGTCCGGCGCGCTGCCGTGGGTGGGTTCGAACATGGATGGCCCGCGATTTTCGGGATCGATGTTGGCGCTAGAGGCAAGGCCCATGCTGCCGGTGATGATCGCGCCGATGTCCGTCAGGATGTCTCCAAAGAGATTGGGGGCGACGACCACGTCGAATACTTCGGGCCTGCGCACGAAGTCCATGCACGCGGCGTCTATGAGGAGCTGGTTCGTCTCGATGTCCGGAAACTCTTCCCCCACGGCGTCGAACGACCGGTCCCAGATGGTCATGAATCCGAGGGCGTTGGACTTGGTGATGGACGTGACGCGCTTCTTCTTGTCGCGCTTGCGGGCAAGCTCGAATCCGAAGCGAATTGCGCGCTCGCATCCGCGGCGTGTGAATACGGATGTCTGAATCGCGATTTCTTCGGGCGTCTCGTAGTAGGCGAAGCCGCCGATGTTGGCGTATTCGCCTTCGGTGTTCTCTCTTATGACGACGAGGTCAATGTCCCACGGCTTTTTGCCGGACAGAGGCGAGGTAACGCCGGGGTAGAGGACGGAGGGCCGCTGGCATATGTACTGGTCGAAGCGTCTCCGTATGGGCAGAAGGAGGCCGTTGAGGGTGATGTTGTCCTGGACGTCCGGGTGGCCGACTGCCCCGAGGAATATGGCGCTGTGCGGGGCGAGCGTGTCCAGGGCGTCTTCGGGCATCATCCGGCCGTGTTTGAAGTAGTAGTCGGAACTCCAGGGGTATTCGGTCCAGGTCCAGTTGATGCCGTGGTGTTCCCCGACAGCGTCCATGACCTTGATGCCTTCTTCGACGACATCCACGCCGATGCCGTCACCTCTGATGACGGCGATGTTGTACTGGCTCATTCATGTTCCTCTGTGATCTGGTGCGATCCGGTCCTATTCCGGCCTGGTCCTTTCGGGGCCGGGCAGCGGCTTGATATCGGGGGCGGCCGGAGGCGGCGATGTTAGCGGACTATTCGCTACGACGCTCAAGGGCCTCCAGCATGCCGGCGATATCGTAGTCAGGGTCTATCTCGTGGGTCTCGTTGATGAGCGCTTCCGCGGCTTCTGAGAGGGGAAGCGCCAGCCCGGCTTCTTTTCCGAGGCTGGTGATGATTCCAATGTCTTTGACAAGGTTCCGTATGGGCGCGGCTGAGCTCGCGAAGCTGCGGTCCGCTGTGATTGGCGCGCTGCGGCTCACCATCGTGCTGCCGCCCCATGAGACCGACAACAGTTCCGCGGCCGCGTTGATGTCGACGTGTGCGGAGTTGGCGAGTTGAAACGCCTCGGCGGCTCCGGCGGTGTTGACGGCCACCAGTAGCTGGTTGATCAGCTTCATGGCCGTGCCGGCGCCTGAGGGGCCCATGTAGCGGACGTTTGCCCCCATCTTGTCCAGCTCCGGGCTGGCCTTCCGGAACGCAGCCTCGTCTCCGCCGACCATGATGGCGAGGGTGCCGTCTGCGGCGCCAAGCGGACCGCCGCTGATGGGAGCGTCGAGGAAGAGGGCGCCCTTTTCGGCCGCCGCTTCAGCGCAGCGCCGGGAGGTGACGAGGTCAACGGTGGCGTGGTCGACTATTATCTGGCCTTCCCTGGCGTTCTCGATTACCCCGTCCGGGCCGAGCAGGTACTGGTTCGAGAGGTCTACGGTAGCCATGCAGATGAGGACCAGGTCTGTAGCAGTCGTGAGGTCGGCGATGGATCCGGCGCGACTTGCGCCCTTCGCCGCCAGCTCGTCGACTTTGTTTTGTGAGCGATTGTGGACGGTAAGGTTGGCGCCTTTGGCCAGGAGGTTGCTCGCCATGCCAAGCCCCATGTTGCCAAGGCCGATAAATCCCACACGCATGAGCTGTAATTTCTCCAGAGCCGTCGTTGCGGCCGGTTTGGATCAGGTGAGTGCTGATTAGATTGAAGTCGAGTGGTGGCGCATTTGCCGCCGCGGAGGCGTTATTTTCCACCGAATACACCTGTATTGAGAGCCGGGCGATTATAACAAGCGGACGCGTGCGGGAGAGGCCGGGGGATGCGGGCCGCGGGCGCCGGTTGCTGGTTGCGTTTACCAGCGCCCCAATACTCCGTTACAATCCGAGATCAATCGCAATGTCAGAAGCTATGGGAGCTCTGTGACGCGGAGCATGGCCCCGTTCCATTATCGAAAGGGCCGAGAGTAATGAAAAAACGTAGGCAGGTGCTTCTCCTGGGACTTCTTGCCATCACGGCGATACTGGTGGCATCGTGTGGCGCGAAAGGCACGAATACCGCGCAGGGAGAGGCCATCTTTGAGACGCGAAGTAACGTGGCCGGCCTGGAAGGCCTTTTCCAGAGGGGCGATAGCGCCGCAACCATCGAGGAGAAGGCCAACGACAACGGATTACGGTTTCGTAAGCTGGAAGTAGCGAATTTCATCGCCGGGACACGCAATGAGATTACCGTCGTCGGGGAACCGAATCAGCCATTCATCGCCTATGCCTTCCTGCCGACGGAGGCGACCACCGCCGATGGCCTGATGATCGTGGTAAAACGTGACAATGACGTCACTCAGGCGGTACTTGGCTTTAACTGCACCGGCATCAAGTTCTACCTTGACAAGGCTTCAATTACCGACTTTACGAACGAGTTCTGCTCGTAGGTCCCATCACTGTTCGACGGTCAAATGAGGCGCTCACGTAGAGCGCCTCATTCATTGGACGGTGGGTGGGGCCGCAGGTGGGATTGGCCGGGCCCGACGCCTGGCGCTCTGGCAGTTTCCTGTGGCCCCCGGATCCCTGAGCAAACATCCGGCGCTCCTGGCACATGCACCATGACTCCTGACTCTGCGACCGGCTGGCAACGTGCCGACGACGCGCAACGGGCCTGCAGCAAGCAGGCCCGTCCGGATTGATCCGGTCATGATGCGGCTAGTTGACCTGTCTCAAGCGTGGGTCCAACCGGTCTCGCAACCAATCGCCGAAGAAGTTGAAGGACATCACCACCAGGAAGATTGCGAATCCCGGCCAGAAGGAGATCCACCAGGACGTCTCAAGATAAGAGCGGCCCTCGGAGACGCTCTTGCCCCAGGTTGGAATGGGGTCTGGAATTCCCACTGAGAGGAAGCTGAGCGCCGCTTCAGCCAGGATCAAGCCGCCCACGTTCAGGCTGGCGACGACCAGCACGGTGCTCATTGTGCCGGGGAAGATGTGCTTGAAAATGATGCGGATATCGCTCGCGCCGGCAATGCGTGCGGACGCGACATAGTCAGTGGTTTTTATAATCAGAACGTCCGCGCGAATCTGCCGCACGAACGGAGTCCAGGCGAGCAGCGCCAGTAAGATCATCACAGTCCGCTCCGACGCGCCGATCGTGACGGCCGCGAGGATGGCGACGAGCAGGAATGGCAGTCCGAGCCACATGTCGACGATGCGCATGATGATCTCGTCGACCAGACCGCCGTAGTAGCCCGCCACGAGCGCCATGATGACGCCCACGGTCGTACCCGCTGCGAGTGCGATTCCCGCAACCTTCAGAGACGTGCGGGTGCCGCCAATCATTCGTGAGAGCACATCGCGGCCAAGCGGATCTCCGCCAAGTACGAAAACAAAACGTCCGTGATGCGTGGCTGATGCCGCGCGCAACGCGTTTCTGCCGTCGCGCGTGTCCAGGTCGAAATCTGACTCGAAAATCGGAGCGTTGTGCTCATCGGCGCGGAAGAAGGTCTGCGGATGTTCACGGAAGTTGCGAATATTCTGCTTCTCCCAGTCCGCGGGCGATATCTGGGGGGCGAAAACTCCGACGATTACCAGAGTCGTCATCACAATACCGGGGATGATCGGGTATCGCCGAAGGAGGAACCAGCCCCTGGCAAGCGGATTTGGCCGGCCGAGCCTGGCGCCCGGAATTACGATTTCTCCGGGCTGTTCCGGAACGTCAACGATTTGAGCCAACTACCGGGTCTCCTCAGTTGAGTCTGATACGCGGGTCGATCACCGCATAGATCACGTCCGCCAGGAAGTTCATGACAACGTAGGCGAGGACGAAGAAGAGCGTGATTGCCTGCAAAATCGGGAAGTCGTTGTTATTGATGGCGTCGATAGCGGCGCGACCCAGGCCGGGCCATGCGAATACGCTTTCGATCAACAAGGTTCCGTTCAGGAAACCGACGAGTATCAGGGCCGATGCCGTAAGCGGAGCGATCATGGCGTTCCTGAAGGCGTGTTTCCAGATTACTGTTTGCCTGCCGACGCCCTTTGCGCGCGCCATTTTTATGTACTCGGAGTCGAGTATTTCAAGCATGGCCGAACGAGTGATGCGCATATACCCCGCAAGGGCGCTTACTGCCAGTGTCGTTACTGGTAACACCGCATGGTTAAAGTCGAACCATCCGTCCCCGCGGGTGGCGGCAGGGAACCAACCAAATCGAACGGCGAAAATTATGATGAACACAATCGCCAGCCAGAATTGCGGTATCGCCTGTCCGAACAGGGCCACGCCGCGACCCAGGTAGTCCCAGACCGAGCCCCGTTTTACCGCGGAGAGTATGCCGAGCGGGATGCCGATCACCGTTGCCATGATGAAAGCGTATAAGCCGAGCTGGAAGGACGCAGGCACGCGTTCGGCGAGAATTCTCCCTACGGGCTTTTCGTCGAGTATGGTCTTGCCGAGGTCACCGCGAACGACCTGGCCCATCCATAAGAAGTACTGCACCACCTTGGGCTTGTCGAGTCCCAGCTTCGCCTCAAGTGCCGCTTTCTGTTCCGGTGAGACGCCGTAGCCACCGGGCTTGGCGTAGAGGAGCAGGGGGTCTGCCACGGCGCGCGACATGGCGAAGACGACGGCAGTCGCGCCGATGACTGTGATGAGGGAGAAGATCATCCGGCGGATCAAGAATCGTCTCATCGGTCGCTCCTACCCATAATCATCCGTTCGATCAGGCCTGGTGCTCCAGATACCCGGCCGCTGCACCCCGGGTAACGACCCGGGCAACTGCTGTCTTCGAGATATACGTTCCCCGCCGTGACCAGGTTCCGGCCCGGATTCTGACTCAGTTCCGGCCGAACATGACGTCTTGCTATGCGGCGGGAGTTTAGCAAATCAGTCTCACCCTTTATAGCCATGCCACAGGCTTCAGACGGAAAGGCTGATGCGGAAGAGGGGCCCCCGGACGAATCCGGGGGCCTCTTCACTCCGACTTATGAACTTGTTAGTTCAGTTCGAGCTGCCAGACGCGGCCCATTGAGCCAGCGGCAAGCTTGCCCATGTCCCAGCTCTTGATCTTGTTCGGGTTCATCACCCAGAGCTCAGGAACTGCGACGATGCCCGGTTGGAGAGCTTCGTCGAACATGTACTGCACGTACTCGTCAACCAGCTGGTTGCGGACCGCCTCGTCCGGCTCGGTGGCTACCTTCTGGTAGTTGTCGAGCACAAACGGGATCTCGAAGCCACAGCCGAAACCACCACGGGTCAGGCTGGTCTGTACAAGACCCTTCGGGAAGTGCCACGGGTTCGACTCACGGCCCTTGTCACAGGAGGTGACCCAGGGGTGAGTGTTCGTGCGGCCAACCACCGTTGGGCGGAATGTCACGTACGAGAACTTCAAGGTGAACACCTGGAGACCCAGGTCTGCCCAGAATCCGGCTACGGCATCGACGATTTCACCGCCGAGACCCAATCCACCCTGCAGCTCCGGTCCAGCGTAGATGGACACCGAGAAGGAGTTGCCATTTAGCTGGGCGTTCTGGGAGCTGCTGACCTGGTCCTGCCGATAGTCGGCCTTCCCATCAGAGTTGATGGGCCATTGAGCGTTCTCACCGCGGAGGATCTCCTCGGCGAGGTCCGGGTCGAAACCGTAGTTCCACTTGCTCTGCCAGCGTGAGTGTGCCGATGAGACGTACTCAACCTCCACCGGGCGGCCAAGGCCGGCGATGAGAGACTCGTTTATCGCATCGCGGTCAATCGCCCTGGCAAGAGCGTTCCGGACGGACTTCGCTTCCTGCAAGTCTTCCGGGTCGGCAGGGTTGCCGATCCACGCAAGGTCGTGCACGAAGGTGCCGCGAGTTAGCGGGGAGCCATCCTTGGCGGAAAATTCTTCCCAGAGGTTCCCGGCAAAGAAGATGCCTTCCTGGACAGCGCCGCCGGCGCTGGTGGTAAGGAAGCCGCCCTGTGTGAACTGGGGGACGTCCTTCGCATCGATCGCGGCGATGTCAACCTCACCCGTCTTCAGCTGAGCTGCACGGGTGGTGGACTCAGGCACCTCGATAAAGGTCACCCGATCGGTCTTGGGCGTGAACAGCCAGTGGGCGGCCCCACCGGCGGCTACTGTCGAGACCTGTACGCGGATGTCGTCACGGGTCCATGATTCCACGAGGTAGACACCGGTGCCAACGATGTTGTCACGGGCGAAGTCCGAGCCCCTGTCGTCGAAGACCTTCTTGGAGAAGATCGAGAGCGCCTGGCCTGACTCGCTCGTGAAGTCAGCGTTCCACGTCGAGTCGAACGAGATGAAGTCGAACGAGACTGTGTCATTGTCGACTGCTGTCCATTCGCCCCATAGTCCGGCGAAGTCACCGGCCTGGCCGTGGATTGACGATGGGTTGGTCAGTGCGTTGGCATCGTTCATCGACCATGCGACGTCCTCTGCGGTGAGGTTGCCGAAGCTCTCACTACACCTGAGTCATCGATCCACTGGAACTCTGCCCTGGTGTCGATGTCGACGGTTGCCGAGCCCAGGTCGCTGGCAATTGTCCAGTCCCTGCCAAGCCAGAAAACGGTGCTGTCAGTCACCGGGTCGCGCAGATACAGTGTCTCTGCCAGGCCCAGGTTCTTCAGACCGTCCGAAGACTGGGCTTGGTTCCAGCCGTTTTCATCACCAACGTCAAATACGGCGATGACGACTTCATTGGCTCCGCTCTGCGGGCTTGGGGGTGAGACGGGCTCAATACCGGCAATGGTCGGGATGGCGGTTGCTGTGGCCGTTACGACGACCACAACTCGCTCGCCTTCCTTCTCGACGATGACCGTCTGAACAACGGCCACGCCAGGAATGGTAATGGTGACTTCCTTCTCGACAATGACCGTCTGAATGATGGTCTCGCCGGCGACTTGCTTCTCGACGATGACCGTCTCAACGACGGTCTCGCCGGCGACTTCCCGCTCGACGATGACTGTCTGGACCACGATGGTCTCAGTGTCGCTGCCACAAGCAATGACAGCGAGCGCTGCTCCACCCGCTACCAGCGGTGCCAGTAGACGTAAATACCTTCTGCTGAAAAGTTTCATCCACTCTGCCTCCTCTGAGATGTGAGCGACTTTCCGCAAAGCGCCTTCTCAGTAAAGTCTTGTTTATCTGCACCGGCACCGGGCTGCACCGCGCGGTATGCGCCTGACAGGCGAAATACGCACGGCGCCGGTCCCGTTCCTCAACCGGACAGACTGGAGCGGGATTATAGAGGATTAGCTTCCGTGGGTGTCAACCGTGCGAGAACCAGAACGTGGAGGCTCATCTTCAAATTACGCCGTTCTGCGTTTTTCCGGCCATGAACTGCAGAGCGTTGTCCACAACCATCTCAAGGCTTGCGGTCAGGGCCTCAGCGGTAGTGCCTGCCGTATGTGGAGAGAGGATGGCGTTCGGGATGTTCCTGAGCGGGCTATCCGTTGGGAGCGGCTCGCTGCTGAATGTGTCCAGGCCGACGCCGGCGATGGAGCTGTCTCTGAGGGCGTCTGCCAGGGCGTTTTCGTTAATCAGCCCCCCGCGCGCCACGTTGATAAGTATCGCGGTTGGCTTCATGGCCGAGAACTCGTCCGAGCTGAATATGTTCCGGGTTTCGGCCGACAGCCGCAGGTGCAGGGATATGACGTCCGATTCACGGAGAAGTACCTTCAGTTCCACGTATGTGATCTGGTTTGCGGCGGCCCATTCTTCGTCAGGTCTTCTGGTCCACGCGATCACGCTCATGCCGATGCCCTGTGCAATCCGCGCCAGCCGCCTGCCTATGAGGCCGGTCCCGACTATGCCCAGCGTCTTCCCGCTCAACTGGGTCAGTAGTCCGCGGGGCCACTCGCCGGCGCGCACGCGGGCGTCGATTTCGGGTACTTTCCGGGCCACCGCCAGCATCAGGGCAAGACAGTGCTCTGCTACTGCGTCCGTAGCGGTATCGGGTGTGTTGGTGACCATAATCTTCATTCGCCCGGCTGCGTCCAGGTCGATGTTGTCGACGCCGGGTCCCCAGCGCGCGATGTGGCGCAGCGCCGGCGAGCTTTCGATCACGTGGCGTGTAAAGTGGGACGTGGAGCGGATGCAGATCACAGTGTGGGCATCCGAAATCCTCTCAAGCAACTCCACTTCGCTGGTTGGCCGGGTGTCCCACAGTGCCACTTCGGCATCTGTTGCAGCGCGTAATCTTGCCAGGGCCGGCGAATCCGTGATCAGCGGCGGCTGGTCATCCGGTATTGAGATTTTCACCATATGTATTAGTCAACTGTTACTGATGGGTGGCAGGGGTTTGGATTGGCGGGCCTCACCGTGACTCTGGCCGCCGGGCCGAGACCGGCGTGGGTGTGAATTGCGCCGGTGATACGATACCGCACCGCTTGCCCGGTTGGGGCCGCGTTTCTACATCTCTGGCCGAATTCATCACCGGCTCCTACTGCATATGTTCAAGATATCCGCGTGCGGCTGGTCGCTGACGGGCGAGCCGATGGAAGTGCTCCGGCGGGTCCGCGGGGCCGGTTTCGATGCCATTGATCTGTGGCCAACCGGCTGGCGGGGAATTGCAGGTCCGGAGCAGATCTCTGATGCCGGTCTGTCGCTCGCGTGCGCGGGCGTTTCCACAGTCCTGAGCCCTCCCGGAACTGGTTTGAATGCGCTGGCCGGAGCGGATGCCGGGCGTGTCCTGCCCTACTTCTCGGGCGCCATCGAGCGGGCAGGAGCGCTTGGGGCTCGGGCGGTTTACATGGTCACGCCGGATATTCGGCTGCCGGACGACTTGTTTTACGGCAGGGCGATGGCGCGGCTGGCGGATTCGGCGGCGGCTGCCGGGGTCCGGCTGTGCGTGGAGCCGCATCCGGGACGGGCGCTGGCAACATCTGCCGAGGCACTGGATTTCGTGCGGCGTGTTGATCACGAAAATCTTTATGTGCTCATAGACCTGGGGCATACGCTGATTACGGGCGAGGACCCGGCGGCCGCGGTCCGGAGCGCGGGCGGGAGGCTGGGTTACGTCCATGTTGACGACAATGACGGCCGCGACGATCTGCATCTGCCGCTGTTCAGCGGCGTGCTCACGCGCGGCGTGGCCGAGGGCTTTCTAGACGCGTTGGCCGACGCGAATTACGACGGCGGAGTGGGGATCGAATTGAAGCCCACTAATCCCGCTCCGCTCTCGGCGCTGGTGGCGGCGCGGGAGTTCACCCGAGGCTGGGAGATTCGCCGCGGCGTGTAGGCCGTCTTATCCGCATTAGTGCGGATGCGGGTAGGCGTGCGAGTGGTCGCTGTGGCCGTGGTGGCTGTGGCCGCCAAGGCTGTACGAGGCATTCGAGTGGTCACCCGCCAGCCGCTGCCGCATGGCCTCGATGGCGTCCTCGAAGACACTCTTGATGGCAGCGTGGCGCGCCGGGGGCGCCGGGGTGGCCAGGGTGTCGAGCCAGGTAAGTCCGCCTTCCATGACTGTGATCAGGTATTCACCGGTAGGGTTGTCGAAGAGTTCGTCGCGCCCGGCCTGAATGTAGACGGGCGAGGTGTGGGCGTTGAAGTGGACCGGCCAGATGTGCTGGGCCTTGTGCTCGCTGACGGCCCTTGCGGCAATCCATCCGCTGCCGGGGACTTCGATCGTCTCGGAGATCTGCGCAGTCGTCGCGCCGCCGGGCGTCTTCTCTTCCGCGACGACCTTGCCGTTGAGAACAATCTGGAGTGTGTGGAACGGCATCGTCGCAAGGGCTGCTGCCTCGACGTGCAGGGCGCCGCCGCCGGAGGGCAGCACGATCTCGTCGCCGGGGGAGCGGCCTTCAACGGATAGCGACATAAGAGGCCCGCTGGTCGTGTAGGTTCTGCCTGCGCGCACCGCCCTGCCCCACGCCTCGAACGAGAATTCGTCGTCGCCGATATGCGCGTAAGTCCTGACGCCGCCGACGGGCATTCCCGCCGACATCTTGTCGGTCCCGCCGATGGCCGAGACGCGGTAGCCGGTGTTGAGCAGCCGGTACCACTCGTGGATGGCGAATGTGTCCATGGTTGGCGCCGAGAAGTCGCGCAGCTCGAGGCCGTCGACGCGGCCCCGGACGACCTCCGCGATAACTTCCGAGTACGGGAAGGGGAAGTGCGGCACGATGACCACTCCGTCGCGCTCCCGGCATTCGTCGGCCCACTCGCTCATGGCGCGCCATGTCGGGTCGCCGAAGTAGCCCTCCGTGGGCCCGCTGGTAGACATGGGGAAGATAGGCGCGCCGCGGGTGCCGAGCATGGAGATGTGGCCAAGAAAGTGCTGCCGGTTTTCGGTCCCGACCCACACGACGGTCTCGTCCCGGCTCTGGAACCCTGCCTGGCCGGTTATATCACCAACATTGGTGAAGAGGTCTCCCCACTGGGCTGCCAGGAGGTTGATTATGTTCAGGCCCTCGGCCTGCGCCTCCAGCCAGGCGGTATCAGGCGAGATGAAGTGGGTATGGGAGTCAGCCGTGATCCAGCCATCTTTACGGAGATCAGTTATGCGATCGAGGGAGATTTCGAGTTCTTTCTGGCCCGGCTTTATCTCCAGCTTGACCCGCCGGGGAGCGAACTCGAACCCTTTCGAGATCTCGGCATATACGTCGCCTGACGGCAGCTCGATGGAAAATTCGCCGTCCACGTATGCGTAGTTGGTTGAGCCGAGTTTCAGGTCTGCGCCATAATCCTCGAACCAGTTGTCGTTTACTTCGTGGCGGTGGCCATATGGCGGAAAGTAGCGGCCGTCGGCGGAGCGGAAGTGGATGCGGACGGGCGTAGATTTACCGGTCGTGGCGTCAACGACCTTCACGTTCAGCCAGACCCGTTCCTGCGTGAGGATGGTGGCCTTGATCGAGCCGTCGGAGCTTGCGGCCTGCCCGGAGGCGTAGACATCTGCGAGGTCTATCTCTTTACCGTTTACTTTGAGTGTCGCGTCTTGTGTGGCGGTGACATCAAGAAGAAGATCGTCTCCGGCGTGCTCTATGTCGGCGTGCTCGCCCCAGCCGTGGACGGGGGATGCGAGCCACTCTCTGGCATTGAATGGGTTGTTGGGGCGCTGGCGTGCGATGACGCCCATGTCGACCTCGGCGCTGGCTGTGGCGGGGTCGAACGCGGCATCTTCTGAGGATATGGCCAGAGTCTGGAGTGCGTTTAGCCGCAGGGGGTGGGCAGAGCCCGAGAAGGCAGTGACGGCTCCGATGCCGATCGCGGCGGCGCCTGTCGGCTCGATGCGCAGTTCGGAGATCGTCTTGTCTGGGTGCGGGTTTGGGAGGGCATAGATGGACCACGACGCGGGCGCTACGCTCTGGTCCACGGGCTGCACGTTTTCGAGCGGGCCAAACTCGCCGACGTTGACGATGGTCTGCATCCGGCCCCACGTGTTCTTCGGGTACGGGCCGCGGTGGTCGAGCGGGATGCCATCCTGGTGGGGCCGCGCCGCGAACGCGCTCTGCATTCGGGAGGCGGCCTGGTTTATCTCGAACCTGCGGCGAACCGGGGTGCGGTGCTCGGAGCCGTCCTGGTAGACCAGCACGTAGTCGGCCAGGTGCTCGCCGGGGGCGGTGACCACAGGCGTGGCGTAGTCGGCTGTTTGCGGGTCGTCGAAGTCGCCGATCGGGGTGGTCGTGGATGACCGTGAATCACAGATGTGTGCGAATACCAGATAGGTCGCGTTGCTTGCGATGGGCAGGGAGACGGTGGACGACGAGCCGGCCGCTCCCGCAACAGCCAGGGAGGACTCGGAGGCATCAGCGAGATCGAACGGGATCCCCCAGAACACCTGGCTCCCGAACGGAAGCCGTTTGATGTCTGAGGCGGTGGCCTCCGACCATGGCGAGGCGTCTCTCGTGGAGTGTGAGAAAAATGCCGTGTGAGAGATTGGTGTTGATTTCGACATCCGGAGATTCTCCTGAATTCGCGACTGCTTTTTCCCGTGCCGACGAAGTGTGCGTCTGGGGCGTGGGGGCGCGTGTGCAAGTGCGGGGCATCATAGAGCAGAGTGAGACCGAACGGGCAATACGGTAAATGACTACCTGCTAATCTGTTTCACCTGATAACCGAGTGATGCCCCTGACACATGAATTGCCGATTTTTCGGCTGGCCGGCGATAAAGTTTGACCTTCGTTTCTGACATCAATTCGCCGCCCGCTCGCGCCACCCTCCGGAGTCTCTTCGACGAGCCGGGCCGCTTTGTGTTTGTCGTTGAGATCGAGACGACCCGCGGTCTGGCGATGGAGGAGCCGGCCAGCCGGATGGCGAGGCTGGCGAACAACCTGGTCGATTTCGACGGTGTAGACCTCCTCTGCCTGACAGACAACCCCGGCGGGAACCCGAACAACCGGCCGGAGGCGCTCGGGCTGCAGATGCACGAGCGCGGCCAGGAAGTGATCGTCGGTGTCTCGTGCAAGGACTACAACCGCAACGGCATAGAGAGCCGCCTGTGGGCCCTCGGCAGCTACGGCTTCGACAATGTGCTGGCGTTGACGGGTGACTATCCGGCAGGGGGTTACGCCGGGCAGGCGCAACCGGTCTTCGACATCGATTCGGTCGGCCTGCTGGAGATGATGCGCCGGCTGAACGAGGGCTATCCGCCGCCGGACCGGTCGCGCGGCGCCCGGACACCGACAATGCGGACCTCTTTCTTCCCGGGCGTCGCTGTCTCGCCGTTCAAGCGCCAGGAGTCGGAGTACCTGCCGCAGTTCTTCAAGCTCCAGTACAAGGTCGAGACCGGCGCTCGGTGGGCGATTACCCAGATCGGATTCGACTCGCGCAAGCTGGACGAGTTGCGCCGGTATGTCGAGTTGAAGGGGATGGGCATTCCGCTCATCGGTTCTGTGTTTATCCTGAGCGCCCCTGCGGCGCGGTTCTTCAATCGCTGGGGCATTCCCGGCATCGCGGCGTCGGATGATCTCGTGGCGCTCGCGGAGAAGCATGCGAAGTCGGAAGATCGCGGCCGCGGGTTCTTCCTCGAGTTCGCCGCCAAACAGATCGCCGTGCTCAAGGGCCTCGGATATCGCGGTGTCTACCTCTCGGGCAGGCCGAGCATGCGCCACATCGAGACGATATTTGAGATCGAGCGGGCTTTCGGCGCCGACGACTGGAAAGGGTTCGCCCGGGAGATCCAGTATCCGCTTGCCGATGAGTTCTACTACTTTGAGCGGGACGGGGAGACGGGCTTGAGCTCGGAGCAGGTCAACCGCGACTACCTGAAGTCGAAGACCCGTGCCGCGAGGCTTAGAAGACGGGCCACGCTATCCCCGGCGTTTTCGGCCGGCAAGTTCTGGCATGATCATATCTTCGAGTCCGGCTCGATCGGCTTCAAGGGCGGCAAGCTGATTTACCGAGGCATCGATCGAGCCCCAGGGATCGTGAAGTCGGCCGCCCACGCGCTTGAGCAGATCACCAAGGTCCCCGTATATGGCTGCCGTGATTGCGGTGACTGCTCGCTCCCGGACATCGCGTATCTGTGCCCTGAGTCGCAGTGCGCAAAGAACCAGCGCAACGGGCCATGCGGCGGCACGAAGGACGTGAAATGCGAGGTGCTTGACAAGGACTGCATCTGGTCCCGCGCCTACGACCGGTTGAAGGCGGTGGGCCAGGAGGAAGATATGCTGAAGCGGCCGGTAGTATTCAAGAACGCCGCATTGCAGGGAACGTCGGCCTGGGGCAATACATTTCTCGGGCGGGACCACCATTCCGATACATCAGAGGGTCAGGCAAGCAGGTAAAAGATAGCAATGAGCAGAGTCATTGATGGGCCGGACGACTTCACGGTCATCGGCGAGAACATTCATGCCACGCGGGTGGTGCTTCGGAACGGCCGCCGCGCGGTAACGCTGGACGATGGCACGGAGGCGGTGACGTGGAAGGACGGGAACGGCGAGGAGCGGCTCATGATCGTTCCCGAGCATTTCAAAGAATCGCAGGCCTACGGCATGAACCAGCACAAGCACTTCATGATCGCGATCTGGAAGGGCGTCCACGGCGATGCGGACGAAGCGGCGGACGGCGCCGCATACGTGCAGCGGGAGGCGGTGCGGCAGGCGGAGGCGGGAGCGAAATTCCTCGATCTGAATGTTGACGAGGTCTCACCTCATGTGGACGAGCAGAAGCGGTCGATGCGCTGGGTTGTGGAGGCCGTCCAGCAGGTTGCCACGGTGCCTGTAAGCGTTGACTCGTCGCTCCCGGCGATCATCGAGGAGGGCCTTGCGGCATACGACGGCAGCGCCGGCAGGCCGATGATGAACTCGGTGGCGCTTGAGCGTATCGATTCGCTGGAACTTGTGACGGAGCACAACGCCCACGTGGTGATCACGGCGGCGGGGCGATCAGGCATGCCGGATAACGCCGACGAGCGTGTCGAAAACGTGTCTGAGGTGCTTGAGGCGGCGCTGTCGGCAGGGATACCGCCGGGTGATCTGCACGTCGATGGGCTGGTCTTCCCTATCGCCGTAGACGGCCGCTACGGGATGGATTTTCTCAACGCGATCTCGCAGATCAGAGAAAAATTTGGGAACGAAGTCCACGTAGGCGGCGGTCTGAGTAACGTGTCGTTTGGCATCCCGAACCGTCGTCTGGTAAATGACGTGTTCCTGCGCATGGCCATAGAGCGCGGCGCCGATAGCGGAATCATCGACCCGATCACGACAAAAGTGGCTCGCTCGATGGAGATGGACATGGACTCTGAGCGGGTACAGCTCACGCTGGATATGCTTCACGGGAACGACGAGTTCTGCATGAACTACATCACGGCCCATCGCGAGGGCCGGCTGCGGCGGAATTGACCCATATGGCCAAAGTAAGAGTGATGTACTGGAAGGAGATCCCGGCGCAGATCCAGGCCGAAGATGAAAGCGGCCGAGCGTCGGCGCCGCTTGCGGCGCGCTTCCAGGTGGGGATCGACGCGATCGCGATGTTTGACGGCAGCGTCGGCACGGACGATTACTTGACGGCCTGGGAGTTGCGCGATTTTGGCGAGGTGGAGGGCACTCCGGCGGATGCGGCGAATATGATCGCCGATCGATTTAACAGTGGCTTTCCACTGGACTTCGTGGCGCGTATCCGTGATCTTCATAACTCCGGGCAACGGGATCCGTCTCCGGGAGCGGTGGACGACTGGCTGACGCCGGAGTGGCGCTAATGACAGGCCAAGTACAATTGATCTCGCGTAACAAGACCGCATGCCCCCGGGGATGCACAGGCACTGATGATCACGTCTACGAAAACTAAAGAGCCGCTACTTGACCGCCTGCTCAGGGGCGACGTGCTGATCTCGGACGGCGGAACCGGCACGTATCTGCAGGGCAACGGGCTCGAGCCGGGCGGCTGTCCGGAGTTGATGAACGTCGAGCAGCCGGATGTCGTGCGGCGGATGGCGGCCGAATTCTTTGCGGCCGGCTCCAACATGGTGCTTACGAACTCTTTCGGCGGGAATCGCTTCGGCCTGGACCGGTACGGGTTCGGAGATCGCGTGAACGAGTTCAACAGGGCGGCTGCGGAGATCGCCCTCAGCGCTGCGCCGGACGACGGCTATGTGGCCGGCTCGATAGGGCCGACGGGCGTGTTCATGCAGCCGGTGGGCGACGTCACCGAAGACGAGATGTATGACGTAATGAAAGAGCAGGCGACCGCGCTGGCCGAAGGCGGGGCGGACGCGATCTTGATCGAGACGATGATTTCGTCGGACGAAGCCGTTGTCGGGATTCGAGCGGCGAAAGAGAATACCGATCTGCCTGTGATGGCTACTATGACCTTCGACAAGGGTCCGCGCGGCTACTTTACGATGATGGGCGACACGCCGGAAGATGCGATGAAGAAGCTCCTGGACGCCGGCGCCGACATCATCGGCACGAACTGCGGCAATGGCGCCGATGTGATGCTGGAGTTGATCAAGCGAATCCGGCCATTGACGGACAAGCCGATTCTGGTTCACAGCAATGCCGGGATCCCGTCTATCGAACACGGGGTCGTCGTATATCCGGAATCGCCGGATTTCATGGCGCCGCGTTTCAAGGAGATGGTCGAGCTGGGCGTGAATATCGTCGGTGGCTGCTGCGGCACCACGCCGGGCCACGTTGCGGCATGCGCGGCGGCAGTGCGCGGCGAGGCGGATTAGTCCCATGAGTCTCGGGCGGGGCCGCGGCCCAAATACTTGATTTGAGGACGGAAATGGCACAGGCTACCGGAAGAGCTCCGTCGAGATCGGCGGAAGTGATCGAAAAGTACGGTCGCTGTCTCGAGTTGATCGGGATCGACCCGAATTTTCACGATATCTCAGTCGGCCTGTACCTGAAGGACGGCATCTCGACTGTCTGGACGTTCAGCCATAAGGATGGCGTTGAGAAGCGGTTGGAAGAGATCCGCGATCAGCTCGTTTTGAAGGGCTCGATGGAGGCGGTGGCGGGCACGACAAACCAGGCATATTTCGCCTGTGGCATGTTCCATGACCGGCCAATGAGGTTTCTGCTGAGGAACGCGGTCGAGAAGGCGCCTATCAGCGAGCCGGACACGAGCCCGCTCACGGTCCGCGATATCAAGTCGAAACTCGACATGCTGGCCACCCCTGGCGAGGAGGATGGCCAGTGGGTTTACAGGGTCTCAGCGACGGGCGAATTCAAACGCCCGGAGATTCGCATCAGGGCGATGGTTGGCGGGTTCATGCGCTACGGGGACCTGGAGCGCATCGAGCCAGACACGGCGAGCTTCCAGTGTAAAGCCCGGCACGATGCTCTCGTTCGTACCCTCATGCCAATTGCCAGGAATGTAAGCGGGTCGCAGGATGCGCTCGCAGCGGAAGATATGCGCGGCCAGCTCACGACGCAGACGCTGGGTTTCTCCCAGAGCTAATACGCCGGGAATCGATCATGACATTTAAAGAGACGATGACCTCCAAAGAGCGGGTGATGGCAGCGCTCGCCGGAAAGCCGGTTGACCGCCCCCCGGTCGCGAATCCAACGAACGTGATGACGGTCGAGTTGATGGACATGGTTGACGCGCCGTTTCCTGATGCCTGTCGCGACCCGGAGATGAACGCCCGCCTCGCCGCAACCGGCTACACGGAACTCGGGTTCGATGTGATATCACCATACTTCTCGATCATCCAGGAGTCTTCGGCCCTGGGTTGCGACATGCAATGGGAGCAGAAGGACAACTGGCCCACCGTCAGGATGTTGAACCCGATCTGGAAGGACGAGGACGACATCGAGGTTTCGGACGACTTCCTCGAGCATCCCGACAACCAGGCGATCATCGGGTCGATAAGAATTCTTAAAGAGAAGTACGGTGACGAAGTTGCCATCATCGGCAAGACGATGGGTCCGTGGACGCTGGCGTACCACGTTTTCGGCGTCGAGCCGTTCCTTTTGATGACGATTGACGACCCGGACAAGACACTTCGAATATTGCACAAACTCAAGGCAGTCACCGTGCTATTCGGCCGGGCGCAGATTGATGCAGGCGCTGATGTATTGACGTTGCCTGACCACGCCACGGGCGATCTGGTGAGCAGCGAGTATTACAGGCGGTTTCTGCAGGACATCCACGTGGAGATGGTTGAGAAGCTGCCGGTGCCTCTGATTCTGCACATCTGCGGCAAGACGCTGGACCGGATGGGCTATATCGCTGAGACGGGGATGGCCGCATTCCATTTCGACTCCAAGAACGACCCGGCGGAGGCGATGGAGGCTGTGGACGGCGGCATCACCCTGGTCGGCAACCTGAACAATCCTGAGACGCTGTACGCAAAGGGGCCGGAAGCGGTGCGGGAAGAGGTATATCGGGCGCTTGACGCCGGGGTGCAGATGATTGCGCCGGAGTGCGCTATTCCACTCCGAACCAAGCTGGAGAACCTTTTGGAGATACCGGCTGCTGTGAAAGACTGGAGTGAGGAAAACCTCTAGTCCCAGATTAGTCCCTTATTTAGTACCTGACCAATTCGATTCAAGAGCACGAGCAACACAGATGAACTTTGTCCATGACGGACTGGCGAAAGAGTTTGAGTACGTTACCCGCGAAGGGGAACGGAAGCACATCGGCGAGCTATTCGAAAGCGGCGATGCGCTCATGCAGGAGATTGCATACGACCTGATCAACGGGGACCACAAAGGAGTGGACCGGCTCACGCAGCAGGCGTTGGAAGATGGCTACACAGCGAACGCCATCCTCGATGACGGCCTTATCGCCGGCATGGCAATAGTTGGCGTGAAGTTCAGGGACAACCTTATTTTCGTCCCAGAGGTTCTTATATCTGCACGCGCCATGAAAGCCGGGATGGCCCACCTGGAGCCGATTCTCTCAGCGTCCGGCGTGGAGCCGTTGGGCACGATAATCATGGGCACTGTGAAGGGCGACCTGCACGATATCGGGAAAAACCTCTGCATCATGATGCTGCGCGGCTCGGGATTCGTCGTGCATGATCTTGGTGTGGATACGAAGCCGGACGAGTTCGTCGATGCCGTCATGGAGCATAACGCCCAGATCGTGGGCATGTCTGCGCTGCTGACGACGACAATGCCCAACATGGGGGTGACGATCGAGGCGCTCGAAGAGGCGGGGCTGAGAGAGGACATCAAGGTGATGCTTGGCGGCGCTCCGGTAACGGCGGCCTTCGCCGAAGACATGGGCGCCGACGGATACGGCGATAACGCGATAGAAGCTGTCGACCGCGCCAAGGAGTTCGTAGGCACATTTAGCGAAGACGGCGCCACCCCCGGATAGGCCCGCCCGACACCGACGGTCATCTTCTGAGACAATTTTAATAATTATGGTTGACAAGATCAGTCGCAAAAGCGGATCGCGCGAAGAGATGCCTGTCGAGCCTCCAGTTGGCTCTGTGGTTGATGCAGAAGGCGTGCGTGCGAGTTTGACCCGCCTGATGGATATCTACCGGGATATTTCCGAGACGGCGGACAAGGTAGCGGTCAGGCGTTGCCCGTACAAGGATTCCCGATCGCGTTGCACCGCCAAGTTCGAGTGCCGCAATCAGCATTTTGTGCCGGACAAGCCTGGCGCGCTCGCTATTTGCACAGGCAGCGATAAGCTCGATTACCGGAAGGCGTGGCAGGTCGATTAACGCACTGGCTCCTAACTCACTGGCTAACTCTTCGACTTCCGGCAAAATCCACCCGTTCCGAATGGAGTCCCATGTCCCCGCTGGTTCACGGTGATCGCGAGCTGGAACTGACTCGCGGCAGGTCGCTCTTCGACTACGCCGACGATCTGTCCGTGCGCGTGCCGACGTCATGCCGCCGCGACGGCGAGTGCCACGAGTGCATCGTCGAGGTTCGCCAGGGTCTGGACGCGCTCTCGCCACCCACGGAAGCGGAGACGTTCTTGCGTGGAAACTACCGGCTCGCCTGCCAGGCATTTGTGGAGAACCCTGACGCGCCGGTTGAGTTCGCGATCCTCAGGCGCCAGCCCAAGATCCTGCAGCACGGAATCCAACGGGATTTCGAGCCGTCTCCATTGACGGTGCGGCGCGGTGATGACGTCGTCTCTCTGCACGGCGGGCACGAGAGCGCCGGGGGCCGGGTGATCGACAAGTATCGCGGGGCGATCTGGGGCATCGCGGTGGACGTTGGCACGACGACCGTGGTCATGAACCTGGTAGACCTGGAGTCATTCGAGACGATGCACACGGCGTCGTTCGAGAATCCGCAGCGCTTCGGCGGCAGCGACATAATGAACCGGATTTCGTACGACGGCGGCGAGTTCGGCGGCGAGTTGAAACAGGTCATCCACTCATCGATCAACTTTGAGATCGGCGAGATGGTGCGTCTGTTGAAGATCCGGCGACGGCAAATTTACGAGATGGTCGTGGTCGGCAACTCGACCATGCGTGACATCTTCTTCGGGCTCGACGTGCAGTCGATGGGCGAGAAGCCGTACCGGTCCGTCACCGAGCAGGAGTTCCTGGCGGGGGATCGCGCCACGACCTCGCTGACGGTGAAGGCGGGTGAGCTGGGTATCCGGATTCATCCTGACGCGGTGATCTACGGGGGGCCGTTGATCGGCAGCCACGTCGGCGCGGATGTCGCGGCCGATCTGCTGGCCGTCGCGATGGACGAGGCCGAGGAGCCGGTCATCCTCATAGACGTTGGGACGAATACCGAGATCGTGATGGGGACGAAGGACCGGCTGCTATCGGCGTCGTGTCCTGCGGGGCCGGCCTTCGAGGGCGGCCAGGTGACGTACTCGATGCCGGGGTACGACGGCGCAATAGAGGCGATCGAACTCGATGACGAGGGGGTGAAGTCGATCACCGTCATCGGGGATGTGCAGCCGCAGGGAATTTGCGGCTCCGGGCTGATCGACTTGATCTCGGAGCTGCGGCGCACGGGCCGGATAAACGAGCTGGGCGTGTTCGAGAACGGCTCAACGGAGTTCGTGTTCGAGCCGAACGCGCGACTGACGTTGTCGCGCGCCGACTTGAGCACGCTTGCGCAGGCGAAGTCAGCGAACTACTGCGGTCAGAGCATCGTCCTTGCGCGCTACGGATTGCCGCTGAGCGAATATAAGAAGTTCTACCTCGCAGGCGGCTTCGCCAACTACATAAACGTGCGGAACGCGGCGAATATCGGGTTTGTGGCAGACGTGGAGGATGAGCGCATCGCCAAGGTCGGAAACGCCTCGCTGTCCGGGGCGACGATCATGCTGCTCTCGGGTCCGCTGCGGCAGAGGATGGAAGAGCTTGTGCGCGAGATCGAGCATGTCGAGCTGGAGACGGAGCCTGACTTCTTCGACCTGTTCGTTGAGGGTTGCCAGTTCAAGCCGATGAGCGGGTAGTGGCACGTTGCAACGTGCCGCTACGTTGGGCCGTGCGCCCAGTGTGTTGGCACGCACGCCGGCGGGTCCGACCCGCTAGAATCCCGGCAGGAGACTAGAAGACCGGTATCGCGGCGGATGAGGATGCGGAGTGCCCGAATTCACGAAAAAGGCCCTGATAACCGATTACACATGGCCGTCGATCGACCCTGAGGGAAAAATCCTGGAGGCGGCCGGGGTCGAGGTAGTCGCAGCGCCGGATTCCAGCGAAGAGACCCTGCGGTCGCTGGCAGTGGATGTCGACGCGATCATGTTCTGCTTCGCGCAGGTTCCGGCGTCCGTGTTGCGGGCCGCGGAGAAGTGCGTCGTCGCATCGCGTTTCGGCATCGGCGTCGACAACATCGATCAGGCGGTATGCACGGAGCTGGGAATCGTCGTCACCAACATCCCGGACTACTCGCTGGAAGAGGTGGCCGACCATGTGATGGCCAATATCCTCGCCTTCAACCGCCATCTGATACCCCTGAACGAGTCAGTGCGGGCTACCGGCTGGGGGACGGCTGGGCTGCCGATGCACACGCGCCGGCTGAGCACTACGACGCTCGGCATCGTGGGGATGGGCCGCATCGGCCGCACTCTGACCACTCGGGCGCTGGCGTTCGGCATGCGGGTGCTCGCCAGCGATCCTCTGTTGACCGAGGAGAACAGGCCGGACGGGGTGGAGATCGCGACGTTCGAGCGGCTGCTCGCAGAGTCTGATTTCGTGTCGCTGCACACCCCGCTGATCCCCGAGACGACCGGTCTTATCGACCGCGATGCGCTTGCCGCGATGAAGCCGACGGCGTTTCTCGTGAACGCGGCGCGCGGCCCCTTGATCGACGACGAGGCGCTGGTGGAGGCGTTGCAGTCGGGGGAAATTGCGGGCGCGGCACTGGACGTGACGCCGGTCGAGCCGCTGCCGAGGGATCATCCGCTGACCACGATGGATAACGTGATACTCACGCCACACACGGCGTTCCATTCGCTGGAGTCGCTCAACGAGCTCGAGGTCCGGACGGCGCGCGAGGTGGTGCGTGTATTGAACGGGGAGATGCCGGAGAACGTGGTGAACCCGGCGGTGCTTGGGAAGAGCCGAATCGGGCTGTAGGCAGGCAGGCCGGCACGCCCACCACCGTCATTCCAGCGCAGCCACTGACCTGCCCCCCATAAACCGATCCAACTCTAGAGTTAGAGTTCTGGAATCGAAGAAAGGGGAGATATGGCACGCAGGAAGTTCACACCCGAGCAGATCATCAGCAAGTTGCGCGAGGTTGAAGTAGCCCTTGCACAAGGGGCGACAGTGTCCCTGGCAGCCCGCGGCATCGGGGTCACAGATCAGACCTACTATCGCTGGCGTCGAGAATACGGTGGCCTCACCGTTGAACAGGCTAAGCGCCTGAAAGAGCTCGAGAAGGAGAACCTTCG
Organism: Chloroflexota bacterium; assembly: GCA_022562515.1. Classification (GTDB taxonomy): domain Bacteria; phylum Chloroflexota; class Dehalococcoidia; order Lucifugimonadales; family Lucifugimonadaceae; genus UBA1151. The sequence continues at coordinate 24,027 of JADFPB010000007.1, forward strand.
TCTCAGGCGTGCGGTCTCAGACCTCACCCTGGACAAGCTGATCCTCAAAGAGGCAGCAGAGGGAAACTTCTAAGCCCTTCTCGCCGCCGCCAGTGCGTAGAGCGCATTCAACGAGATCATCCGGAAGTCTCTGAACGAAGGGCCTGCCGTGCTCTCTCTCAGCCGCGATCCACTCAGCGACATGCTCCAAGAGTCCGGGACGATGAGGAAGCTCTGAGGGCCGACATCATCAACCTCGCCACCAGGTTCGGGCGATACGGGTATCGGCGGATCACTGCGCTGCTGAAAGAACTCGGATGGCAGGTGAACCACAAGAGAGTGGAACGCATATGGAGACGAGAAGGGCTCAGGGTACCGATGAAACAGCCGAAGCGAGGTCGACTCTGGTTGGGTGATAGCTCCCTCATCAGACTCCGACCAGAGAGAGCGAACCATGTGTGGGCCTACGACTTCGTGGCATGCCGGACGCACTCGGGCAAGCCGATCAGGCTGCTGACGGTGATCGATGAGTGGAGTAGAGAGTGCTTGGCGATCAAGGTAGCGCCCAGGCTGCGATCAGATGATGTACTGGCAACGCTCGCCGAGTTGATGGTGCGGAGAGGTGTACCCGAATACATCAGGTCTGATAACGGGCCGGAGTTCACGGCCAAGAGAGTTAGGGACTGGATCGAGAGGATTGGAGCGAAGACTCTCTTCATAGAGCCCGGTAGTCCGTGGGAGAACGGTTACAACGAAAGCTTCAACGGGAAGCTAAGGGACGAGTTGCTCAACGGTGAGATCTTCTACACGTTGAGGGAGGCGGAGGTGCTTATCGAAGAGTGGAGGAATACGTACAACCAGATCCGGCCGCATAGTTCGTTGGGCTATCGACCGCCGGCGCCAGCTGCGACGAATGTGCCTGGCAGGCTACATCCCGATGTCTGGCGGAGACCTCAGAACTTGCATCCGGCACTAACATAGCAACTGGTACAACTATTTGACGCAGGTCAGTTTTATCGGATAACGGGACAGCTTTGCTCGTGATACGGCCCGCTTCAACGCCGTATCGCAGACCGTCATCGGATATGAGATGCTGTCGAGCAGATCGATCACGTCAAGATTCTTGCCAACGTACAGCATGATTGTGTCTCCCCGGATGTACCAGTGCGGTGGGGCGATCCACAGCACGGATGAGATGCTTCCATCCGGTCCAACTATGGAGGTGCCATTCGCGCTGATGCCGGAGGCGAAGGCTTCCGCGTCTTCAAGACTGTCAAAGACGTAAACCTCAACTCGCTCGCCGAATACTGTCATCGCTTCACCGCTGAATCCGATGAATGACTGATAAGCCTCATCTCCGCGAGATGCATTGCCATCCGTATTCCGGAAAAGGTCACTCAGCTCATCAAGGGAAATTATTGCGCCGCGGTCGTCTGTCTGAGTTACGGCGATAGGGTCCTGGCCTTCGAAGGTGAGCACCTTGTCGTTCACGTTGACCGTGTACGTTGTGCCCTGCGCGTAGGTTCCCGGCAGAGTTTCCGTGTTCGTGACCGTTCGGAGGTTATCAGTGCAAATCGGATAGCTCGACGGCGCCGGCCGGGTGTTGGTCACGTTGATGTTTATGACATCTCCGTCGCGAGCGACCGTAATTTCGTTGAACGCATAACAACCGTTGGGGAGGCCTGACGTCACTTCCACGGCATACTGGACGGGGAAGCTCTCGCGAATCTGAATCTCTGCACCGTCAATTGGCGCATCGACCACTTCACGTGTCACCGGTTCTGGAATACCTTCGGACGGCACAGTGGTTGCTATCAGGTCCGGTGTGGCAACCGCCGCTGGCGTATCGTCCTCAGTGCCGCACGCGATCACTGCCACCATCGCCACGGCGACGCTGGCCATCACAATTCTGGTCTTGAAATTCATGAACACGATCATTGTCTCCATCATCCGAGTAATCCCTCGGCGGGAAGTTTCACTATTTTAGTTCTCACAAGTACAAACGAAAGTGCTGATGGTTTTGTTCCCGAGTCACTTTTCTGCATGATCCCGAATCCACCATGAACTCAAATCGCGATCATCTCTCGGCCCGACAGCCGGGAGTTTTTCGTTTTGGAGAAGGGTTACACCGGAGTCCTCGCGAGTAGGACATAAGGACGTAAATCGTTTGGACGTTCAAGGCAGGATGAGTATGGTGCTTATATTACGAATGGGCAATTTTAGATGCCGTCACAAAATGTTATGAAAAGGAATCTGACACATCGCTCTGGAACGTCAGAGTCGAGTGCTAACGGGACAGAATCACAGCACCAAGGATGAAGTAAGTGGGGATCGCAACTGAGTTGAGCAACGCCAATGTCATCCGTGTGAGACGGGTGAAACTCGGGCTGTCGTCTTTGCCCATCGACGGACCTCGAATCAATTCATGGTTGCGTCCGGCACTAACGTAGCAACTGGTACAACTATTTGGGGCAGGTCAACATCCGGGACAGTTGCTGTGGCCCGGGGATCCACCGACTCCGCCACGACCCTGACCGAGTTGGATACCAGGTGTCCGTACTCGAAAACCGCCTCGTAGACCCCCGGCTCTTCATACGCGTAACTCACCTCAAAATGGCGTTGAATCTCGACATCGGGCGTGTACATGACACAGCTCGGCATGGCCGCAATACCGTTGCCGTCGCCTGGCGCCAAGGTCCATCCCTGGCAGTAGAGACTCTCCTCGTTGTCCGGGCCGCCCATCAGCTCCGCGACGAAGAGGAAGTTCGGTCCGTCTGGAATCACCTTCAATGTGAGCGTGAACTCGCCGGGCGGGGCGGGAGTCGGGGTTGGCGCCCCGCCGACAGGTCCCGCTGGCTCCGCCGGCTCAGTGTCAAACGACGCGTCGGGATCGAATGGACGGGGGAACTCGGAGCGCGTAGCTGACGAGAGCGCCTCGAGAACTCCGGAGTCGTTTCCGATGTAGATGGCGAATACGTTCCCGCGGCGCAAGAAGTGCGGTGTGTCTATCCAGTCGATCTGCTGATTCTGCTCGAGATCGACCGCCATGTTGATCGCCTGGGCGATCGTCTCGAACTCGTATACCTGGACCGTGCCGCCGGTCACATCGATCAACTGCGCCGGGACAGTTGAAAACGGCTGCTCAACCCGCTCCCCCGCGACCGCTCCGACAAGGCCGTCGAGCTCGGCGAGGAACCGGTCGAAGCTGTACGCCGGCGGCTGGCCCTGGGGAGCGAACGTTGCCGACGCGCCACCGCCGGAGATCGTGTAGGTGACACCGGGCTCGAAGTCGATCCCCAGCGGTACGGGCTGCTCAAACGTGCTTATGTTCTCAGTGCAGATAGCGGCTTCGCCGACCACGACCTCGTTAAAGGCATCCAGGAAGATGTCGGTCTCGTCCGGATGCTGCCTGGCCTGAACATGGTCGAACGTGGCGCAGCCGTCCGGCTGGATGACCCTGACCTGAGCCGTGTACTGGGGCGGATCGGACTCGAGCACGATCACCGAGATCGAGTGGATCCTGGCTTCCTGGAGCTCCGTGGTGGAAGTTGCAGGTATTGGGGTTGAGCCCGGGACCGCATCCGGCGTCGATTCGCCAACTGTGTCCCCGCTCGGCACGTCATTGGGTCCGGACGCGGGCGCGTCCTCTTCCACGCCGCACGCGATCAGGACCGCGAGGACGGCGGGAATCAGCAAGCTGATTATGCGACGTCGGGTGTTCATGGTGATCTTCCTACCTCTCTGGCAATAAAGACGCACCTTGTTGCGATTTTGTTCCCCGCAGAAGTCCGGAACGTGTCTGCGTCGTTTACTCGGTCATCGCCGACCCCCGGCCAGTAGATGATCTTCGGAACCAGGGGTTTTGCTGCCCATTTTGCTGCCACACCTGCTGCCACAGCATGGCGCAGGACGGTACGAAATCAGTCCACCGGCTGTCATTTCCAATATGAAACGGCAGGGGATGCGACGGGACGGCACACTAAGCGGGCAACTTTTAATCTG
>JADFPB010000008.1 GCA_022562515.1 Chloroflexota bacterium
CGTATTTTCGACTTTCCAAAGATATTGCTTCCCTCACCAACCCGGTGGCATCCCCTATACTTCCCTGCCTAATCCGTTTCCCTTCAATCTACGAATGCTGCGAAGGGGCCGATCATCATCACGGTAGCTATCTCTGAGTGTGGACTGGCCGACACAACCCCAAAGCTAGCCACCTCGGACGGCATGGTACACCCCAGGGAATCCCTGCTTCCGCAAGATCCGATCAACTTTGTTGGAGTACGTACGGAAGTTGGTCATATCGTTTCAACGTGAGCGCTACGCCGATTTCACTTGCGCGACTACCCGAATTCGGCGACCATAATGCAACCGGCGATCTATCGGTATAGATGGTTGTCTCAACTCTATGTATCGTCCCTTAGGTTCCTGACATATAAGCGCCACACACCCCCTTGCCAATTCCTCCAATCCGCGCTAATATCAGAACATACGTTCTAGGAAGCCGCCTCGTTGGCTGATCGAGGCAGCACTCTCAGCCCCAGAACAACAACCCGTTTACACGCAATCACTCGTCACAGGAGGCCGCCACAGAATCACGCAATGCACAAGCATCCAGTTCACCCCGATCCCAATCGGGGCACGTAGCCAGCGTTCACGCGCTTAGACGCGGCTGCCTACCGGCTCTCCAACCAGGCGCTCCGGAACCTTCGCTGAAGCATTCCATACCCGGTGGGCGCCCGGCATACAACTTAATTCCCAGCGCCGATTTCGACTGGTTCAGGCGACGGCGAGGTTCTCATAGACGTGCTCGCGCTCCGCTTCCGGTCCGCCGGAGGCGAGACGAGAACGCCAGGAAGCGGGAAGTATCTAGCCCCGCATTAACTCCGATCGCTCAAGGACATCCGTCTCTGAGCATCGCCAGACTGTTTCCAATACATACGGTTGAGGCCACCGTCTACCAGGCCTCACATCGACCCGGAGTTGCCGGTACATCTAACGATGACGCCTCACGGCGAGCAGCCGCGTCTTCACGCGCCTAATTCGTCCGGATGAATCGGGACACCCCTCACCCCCGCTCCCCCACCACCTCGCGCAGATCCGGTGGCCTCACGTCCGTTCTTCTCCGCAGCTCGGGCCAGATCAGCATCGCAATGCTCAGGACAATCAGACCCTCGATGGCGATGATCATCACAGCCGTTGGCGCGCCCCACAGTGATGCAAGCAACCCTACGTGCAGAATCCCCAGCGGACCGGTGCCGATGCTCACCGCAAGCACGCCCATCACCCTTGACCGCATCTCCGGCGGCGTCGCGATCATCACCAGTGTGCTCTGCATGGTCGCGAAGCCGGCGATTCCGATTCCGCCAATGAAGACGATCGGCAGCGACAACGCGAACCAGTCGGACAGGGAGAACAGAAGCACCGCCGCCAGGAACAGGAACGAGCCGTACAGGTAGATCCGCGTGTACTTCAGATGCCCGGCGTGGGTGGCTATCGTGAGGGCCGTTATCAGGGCGCCAAGACCCTCCGCCGATGCGAGAATCCCGATCAGCACGGGGCTGAGGCCGAGCTCATCCTTGCCGATTACCGGCACCATGGCCACGTACGGGAACCCGAATATGTTCACCATGATCGTCACGGCGAGTATGCCCACGATGACGCGCCGCGAGCGGATATAGCCGAACCCGCTGCGCAGGTTCCCGAAAAAGCTGAGGTCTCTTGCTGGAGATGCCGTCTGCACGTATGAGACCGATATCGCCGTCAGGAACGCCGCGATGTAGAACCCCGCTCCGACGAAAAACACGCCTCCCAGACCAAGGTACTGGAGCAGCACGCCACCGAGTGTCGGGCCCAGCATGCGGGTTGCGTTTACAGTAGCCGAGTCGAGCCCCATCGCCAGCCCCACCCGATCCATTCCGGCGACTTCGCCCATCATCGTACGGCGCACCGGAAACTCACTCGACCAGACGATTCCGCTGATGAATATACCGATCGCCAGGTGCCAGATCTCAAGCACGCCGGTCACCGCGAGAAACCCCATGACAAGCGCGTTCGCCGTAAGGATGAGTAGCCCGCCGACAAGTATGGTCTTCCGGTCGATTTTGTCGGCGACAACTCCCGCGACGGCCCCGAACAGAAACATCGGCAACATACGGAAGAACATCATCAACGCAACGAGGAACGCGTCGCCTGTCTTGTCGAAGACGAATATCGCGACGGCAAGAGTCTCAAGCCAGCGGATGGTTCCCGAAAGCGACCCGGCTATCCAGAGCCGCCTGAAGTTGGGGTCCGCGATAAGCCCGGCAATACCGCTGCGCCTGACCCCGCCTGCCGCGGCGCCAGGAGACGGCGCCTCGGGACGGGCTGTGACGTCACTCATCGCACCGCCCAGAATGACCTGGGTGGCCTGAGAGAGCAAAAGGCATGGTGCGATCTGACTGCCTGGACATGACTGTGGTGACGATACGTCCGCGGGCGCACAGGCAGCAAGTGTGAATGCCCGCACCCGCATGCCATTCCAGGCGATCAGCCCCCATGATGATACAAACGACGCGGTAACGGACGTAAATTGCGCCGGCTATCGAAAGCGGCCGCGGTGACCGGCGCGATAAGATCACCGAACCCGGCGCTGCCATTGACGCGGGTGCCTCTCATGTCAAAACCCTGTAACAAGAACAGACTGAAACACGGATCAACCGGCCTGCTCCTGATGAGCGCAATGATCGCGCTCTCATCCATCGCGGCCGTGTGCGTGACGAGCGGCGGCATAGCCACGGTGCGCTCCGACACGGTGGAGATCACGAACAACGCCGTGATCGAGATCGACGCCGACATAGCAACGATCAACATCACGGCCATAAACATCACCCAGCTTGAGGTCGAAACCCGGCTCTTCAATGCAGAGCGAATCAACTACTTCATCGCGCCGACAGGCGGCGTGCCGGCAACGAACGTCAAGATCCACGCGCTGATAAAAAAGGACCTGCGACTGCGGGCCAAGGCGTTCATCAATATCGGCGCCCCACCGGGCGCCAGCGTTATCGTCCGCTCAGGACTCGGAAACATTACAGTTTTCGGAGTGCGCACGGGAACTGTAACCGTATTCGCGGAAAACGGCAGGATCACTGTCACCGGGCCAGCCGCAAGCTACGATCTCGAGACAACCAACGGCGACATCGACGGCATCGGCCTCACCGGCCCGATTCGGGCAAAGACCCGCAACGGCTCCATCAACGTCGACGTAGATCTGCCGCCCGGCTCTACTTCGATGATGGAGACGCGCAACGGCGATGTGAATGTCACGCTGCCGATCGAAGCCAGCGTAGACATCTTCGGCGCCGTTAAGGTCGGCCGCATCGAGGCGCCAGAGTTCGCCACGATAGGCGCGAGGGGGCACGAGGTGGAAGGCGTGCTCCATGGCGGCGATGCCAAGTTGCGGATGCAGCTCAAGAACGGGACCATCCGCCTCAAAATCGCTCCTTGATCCAGACGTTGGACTCGGCGCTAGAGAATATCCTCGAAAACAGCTTTTTCATCCGTATCACGATGACCCGGCGGCGCTCCGGCACGCCCCGCACCGTCGAAATGACATACGTCTGGGACGGCGGAAACCAGATCGTGATCTCCGGCTATCCGGGGCCGCGGGACTGGGTGGCGAACATGGCCGCGCGCCCTGAGGTGACGGTCCACACCGTCGAGGGCGATCAGTGGTTCGACATTCCTGCGACTGCACGCGTGCTCCGCGATCGCAACGAGCGCGTGCCCCATCTGCTGGCGTTCATCGAGCACTGGACGGAGCGGCCGGGCTTCCCGCGGCGGCGCTTCATGTTCGTGCTCAACATGATCAAGTTCAACCGACGGCTGCACCTGCCCTGGTGGGGACCGTTCTACTTTGTGCGGAAGATTTTCGACCAGATGCCGTGCGTTGAGATCACGCTTACGGGGGAGCCGGTCGAACGGCCCGGCGGCCCGCCGCCCTTGTCGGAACCAGAACACGGCCGACCATAGCCAGATTTCTCTGGACTACATTGGGATAGGATCCGTTGTCGGCCGTTTCGGACGCGAACACCCCCGGGTGGGTTTCGGGCGGGGCCGGCATATGACGTCGCGCCTAGACCAGGATCACCTCGCGACCGGTGCGGTGCGACTCCTCGGTCGCCTCGAACACGCGCATGACGTTGCGGCCGTGCTCCATCGGTATCGGCGAATCGGAGTCGCCCCGGGCGACCGCCAGTGCGAAGTCATTGAACTGGACCTTGAGCGAGTCTATATCGTCGAACGGCACGCTCACCCACTCGTTGTCCTTCTCCACCCAGACGCCGGTCTCGCCCACCCGGCCGTATGCGCGCCGGTGCTTCGCCTGCCCCTTGGTGAAGTAGTAGTCGGCCCCGTACTCGGTAATGCCGTGGACGAAGGCCATGCGGGTAATCGTGGCCGTCTTGCCACTCTTCCAGCGCAGGAAATGCATGCCGCTGTCGTCGGCGTCCAGGTCGGGGTAGGTGTAGTTGCTCGTGATACCGCTGACGGAGTAGACGTCGTCACCGAGCAGCCAGATCAGACGGTCGATCAGGTGCGTGCCGTCCATCTGGCCCATCCCGCCACCCTGTGCGCCCACAAGCATCCAGGGCGGCCGTTTCTCCGGCTCCAGTGGCTTCACCCACATGGCGTTTGCCATCACGACCTCGCCAAGCTCGCCCGAGTCGATTATCTCTTTCATCTTGATATTCTCGCCGTAGTAACGCTGCGTGTGCGCGGTCATCAACAGACGGCCGTTGGCCCGCGCAGCAGCGAGCATCTCGTCGCACTCCTTGACGTTAAGTGCCATCGGCTTTTCTAGATAGACGTGCTTGCCGGCATTCACGCAATCGATGGCTGCCTGGCGATGCAGCCAGTGCGGCAGCGTGCCAACCACGATGTCGATATCGTCGCGGCCGAGAATGTCCTGGTAGCCAGCGACAAACTCGATGTCCGGATGCTCGACCTTCAGGTCAGCGACTTTCTCCTCGCGCGGCTCGGCCACGACGAGGACGCTGGCGTCGTCAGCCGCTCTGATCACATCGATGTAGCTTCCGCCGATTCTTCCTGTGCCAAGTATGGCCACACCCAGTGTCATCTCTCTGTCCTCTTTTGAAACGTCGCCACCTGTAATGGGGTTGCTGTTCTTGCCGGCCGCCGCGGGCGCTGATTGTAATCACCCGGGGGCCGATTTGGGTAAGCAAGCCTGCTCATCCGAGTAGCAGTCCCCGCAACTCCGTGATGTGGTCGACCTGGTGGTCCGGCATCGGGTCGCCATCGACCCACTCACGCCCACCCCTCATCCACGCGGTGGGCATGCCGATACCCTGTGCGCCGCGGATATCGGTACGCGGGTTGTCACCTACGAAGAGCGTGTTGGAGGCATCGTGCCCGGCTTGCCTGACCGCCTCTTCGAAGACCGCGGGCGAAGGTTTCTGATCGCCGAACTCGGATGGCACGAGCGCGAACGGCGCTATGGCGTCGAGGCCGACGGTGGCCATCTTGCCGCGCTGGAACTGCGATTCGCCATTGGTCAGGATGCCCCATGGCACGCCCGCCATGGACAGCTCGCTGAGAAACTTATTGGCCTCAGGGTCCTGCTCAACTGCAACGGCAATTCGCGTGAAGAAGTCTTCAATCAGCTCAGGAACCGGCATATCGAGTCCCGGCCAACGCTCCTTGAGGCGGCCGAAAAATACGGTCTTGTCATTATCGCCCCGGCCGTCCCATTCCGTGATCAGGTCGATCGCCTCTTCGCGGTCCGTCCCGTGGAGGGTGGCCTGCCTTTCGTAGAACTCCTCGACGTAGACCTTGAATGCGTTCTGGCGCGAGATCAGCGTGTCGTCCATGTCGAAGACGACGGCCCTGTAACGCGCCCGATTAGACATCGGCAGGTGAACCGTCCTCTGCATTTACAGATGGCACATAACGCCTGTCATGGGTATCTTCGTTGAACGGCCGGGAGGCGATCACGTCCTCGTCCAGGTCGATTCCGAGGCCTGGCTCGGTGGGCAGCTCATAGAACCCGTCCGTAATCTTGAGCGGCTTCTTTTGCACCTTGTCGTGCCAGGGCATGTCACGCGCGGTCTCCAGGATCATAAAGTTCGGTATGGCCGCGCAGAGCTGAACGCTGGCGGCGCATGCGACGGGTCCGTTGGGATTGTGCGGCGCCACAAGGATGTGCTCTGTCTCAGCGGCCGCCGCGATTCTCCTCAATTCGGAGATGCCCCCGGCATGGCAGATGTCGGGCTGGATCACATCGACCAGCCTTCTCGCAATCAGGTCCTTGTATCCCCAGCGGAAGTAGAGCCGCTCGCCGGTCGCGAGCTCCGTGTGGAAGCCTGCGTTGCGGACGAGTTGGAGCGAGTCCAGGTTCTCAGGCGGTACCGGCTCCTCGAAGAACCTCACGTTGAGATCTTCGATTGCCGCGATCTGTTTGATCGCGACCGCAGGGCGCGAGCGGCCGTGGTTGTCGATCATGATGTCGACGTCCGGCCCGACCTCCCGGCGCATTTCTGAAATCTTCTCGCGGAGCGCCTCGGGGATACGGTTCTCGTTCACTTTGTCGTCGCCGACTACCCAGCCGCCGGTCTTGAAGGCCGAAAACCCTTCGTCCATCAATTCACGAGCACCCGTCAGGTCCTGGGCGTGGGTATAGGCGCGGACCCGGTCCCGAACCTGCCCGCCCAGCAGCTTGTAGACCGGCTGGCCGTATGCCTTGCCGGTAATGTCCCAGAGCGCCTGATCGAGCGCGGAGATTGCGGAACCGATCACCGGGCCGCCCTTCCAGAAGCCGTGGCGGTACAGCGACTGCCAGAGCCGCTCCACCTGCGTTGGGTCACGGCCATCAATGCGCAGGGATATGTCGCGGATCGCCTGCGCGACAGCCCTTTCGTGGCGCTCAAGCGTGCCCTCGCCCCAGCCGTGGATGCCTTCGTCGGTCTCGATCTTGACGAATACCCACTGTCGCCGGCCGCCCTCCATGAGAAAGGTCTTTACGTCCGTGATTTTCAAATGAAACTCCGAATAATTTGATATACGGCGTCAAACGCGCGGAATGATCTCCTCGGCGAATATTTTCATCGACCGAATCTCCTCGCCGAAGGGAAATGTCGTCTGGATCTGCGTCACGCCGATCTCAGCGTAACGGTTGATGAGCTCAACAGCGCCTGCGGCCGTGCCTATGAACGCCCGCGCCCTCTTTTCGCGATATTCGTCCGGTGACATGCCATCAGCGGCCGCGACCCGCTTGAGCAGGGCTTCGACATCGGCATCGTCCTCACCCACCACGAAGGTCATCATGTTCGTCTTCCGGATCCTGTCGAAGCTGACGCCTTCTTCTTCGCAATACTGTTCCAGTTTCTCAAGCAGCGCGGCATACTCTGCCGGATTTCGAGTGCCGAGCATGTTCACGGTGTCCGCATAGCGCGCCATCGCCCTGAGCATCCGCGGCTTCGATCCCCCGATCAGTATGGGCGGATGAGGAGACTGGACCGGCTTGGGAGCTGCGACTGCGTCATCCACCGAATAGTAGCGGCCCTTGAACGTGGTCCTGGGCTGGGTCCACAGCCCCTTGATGATCTGGATGCCTTCCAGGAATCTGTCCACCCTCTCACCAGGGGTTGGGAACGGTATCCCGTACGCCTCGTACTCGATGTCCTTCCAGCCGGCGCCGATACCGAACTCGAGCCTGCCTTCGCTGATCAGATCCACGGACGCGGCGATCTTCGCCATAACCGCGGGGTGGCGGTATGACATGCAGGTCACCAGGGAGCCGATGCGAATGTCCTTCACCTCGGCCGCCAGTGCGGTGAGAAGGGTCCAGCAGTCGAGACAGTTGCGATCGACATCGTCGCGGTTGAGCATGAAGTGGTCGGATGCCCAGATGGACGAGAAACCGTGGGGCCTGCACTGGACGGCCAGATCGCGCACCTGCTCATAGGTGAACCCGAACTGCGGCTCTATCTGCAGGCCAAAGTCGACCAAAATTGATCCCTCTCACATCCCAATGGGCACATCCCCATCTGCGCTTCCGCGACGCTCAAGCTGGAGGCGGCGCGGAGTCTAGCACAGGGCCAGTGCAGGCCAGAGCAGGTACCTAGATCCCCCAGCGGTCTGCTTGCGATTTCTCCGTATCCCCCGCTGTGTGCCAGCACGCGGCCGTTTTGGGGTGTGTGCAGTTACCCGCCGCACCGGCTTCTCCATAGACTCATAGCTACGAGCTTGGACAGGCGGAGCGGCCCGGAAATGCGTACTACATGCGTTGTGGTGCACAGACCGGATCAGACCCCGGATCATACTCCGGGTCATATAAGGACAACGATGGCTGGCGAGCTGATCGAATTTGACACCGGAAAACGTGTGGAACCGAAGCCGCGCTCTGACAATATGACCATCCTGATCGTCGACGATCAGCCGGTTTTCCGGGAGGTCGCGAGGGCCTTGCTGGAGCGCGACGGCGATTTTAGCGTCATCGCCGAAGCGGGCGACGGAGCGGGCGCCATACAGATGGTCGGCGAGGTCAATCCAGACATCGTCATCATGGACATTCAGATGTCGTCGATGAGCGGCATCGAGGCGACTCGAAAGATCCTGTCTATCTACCCGGACGCCAACGTGGTGCTGACGAGCATGACCGCTGAAAGCGAGTACACGCGACTCGTGACAGAGATCGGCGCTCTGGCCTTCATCGCCAAGCGCAATTTGAACGCCCTGAGCTTGCGTTCGGTTCTGGGAGGTTCGTCGAACGCGCCACTGGCGGCATAGTCGCCGACTCAAGGCATGCGTAGCAAAAAGCCCGCACTCCGGTGCGGGCTTTTCTCTTAATGCCGAATCTTATTGCCAGATCGGGCGGCCAAAACCTGGACTCTAAAATCGCAACTCCTCTTCCGAGTCGATCTTGCCGGGATCAAGGTCCATTCCCATGCCAACGTGATCCGGCACCTTGATCACCCCGTTCTCAGGCGTAACAGGGTCGGCCAGGAAGAACTGGTGGACTCGGTTCCAAATCACCAGGTACTCCTGGATCCACGTGATAGCGGGCGACTGGGATGCGCTGAAGTGGATGCCCGCGTTCGTGGAATGACCATGCGGGATGACGCTGAGATCGTAAACGGACGCGTAGGCGGCGATTTTGAGCACCTCACTCAGGCCGCCTGCCCAGTAGATATCGGGCTGCAGCACGTCAAGGGCGCCGGCTTCGATGAAACGTTTGAATCCCCACCGGGTGTACTCGTGTTCAGCTCCCGAAAGCGGGAATGGCACCGCTGCGCGGATCTGGACGTAGGTGTCGATGCGGTCTGGCATCGCGACCTCTTCCAGCCAGCGAGGCCGGAATTCGGCGATCTCCTCCGCCATCCTGATCGCGTACTGATAGTCCCACGACTGCCACGCGTCCAGCATGATGTCGTCGTCATCACCCAGCGTCTCGCGCAGCGTGCGCACCAGCTCCGTGTTCTTCTTCACCCCTTCCGGACCGGATGCCGGACCATGGCGGAAGAACCACTTTTGCGCCCGATAACCCTTCTCCTGATACTCCTTTGCACGCGCCGCCACGCGGCCCGGATCTTCCACGTCGAAGCCGAGCATCGAGGCATACGCGGGCACCTCACTCCGAGTGGGTCCGCCGAGCAGGCGATACACGGGCTGCTCGAGCCAGCGGCCCTTGAGATCCCACAGGGCGCAATCGACGGCGCTGATCGCCATCATCACCTCGCCCTGCCGTCCATGCACCATGAGCCTGTGCATCTGGTCCCACAGCAACTCCGTCGCACGCGGATCCTTGCCTTCCAGAATGGGCCTGAGTTGCTGGTCGATTATGTAGGCCTGGAAATCGGGTATCGGCCCGCCAATGCCAGTAACGCCCTCGTCCGTCTCGATCTGCACGAAACTCGACTCGACACGATAGTGGCCATCGTCAATCTGGTTGCCTGAGGCGTGGGTTCCACCGCTTCGGTACTCGGGATAGATATCGATTGGCATTACGAGCCGCTCTTCCCAGAGCGGGCCATCTGTCTCCATGACACCGCTGACTTTGCGCAGGCGAATATTCGTGATCTTCATCTTCGACTCCGGATGTGTGTGGTTTGGCCAGGTGCTTTGATGACCGGCACGCAAGTACCAGTGACCGGCACGATTTCCCGATAGATACTCGAACGGGAGCGCAACGATAGCGGCGTGATGGAGTGCGGTCAATTTCAGCCGGGGAGCCACAGCGCCCCTCCGCGTAGAAACCCACACTCCCTGGCGGGACTCTTCGCCTACTTGCCAGAACGCCTTCAAACCTAGACTCATTACGAGGAGACGCCCACTCACGCTATGCGGGGTCCCGCGCGTGCGCGTATGGGCCGGGCTTTTATATGGAGAGATTCAGGGGATACGTCCCCGGCATACTCCGCCACCCGGTTGGCGGCGGACTGGCGACAATTGCGATCATCGCGGTCGTGATTCTATTCGTTGGCACCGAAATCCTCTCCAGCGACTTCCTCGAAGACGTGGACCTCCAACAGTCGCAGCAAATCTCCCATCTCAGCGAGACACTTCACTACAGCGGGATTCTTTCGGGGGATAGAAGTTCAGCCAGAGAAAAGTTGCGCGAGCTTGCCGATACCCCCACGTTCGACCGCTTCATAAGGCAGGCCATCTTCGGGCTGAATATAGCCCGGCTCGATCTCTACGACCTGGACGGCAACCGGTTGTACAGCACCGACACAGTGTCCTCACCGGAGCCCGTGGGCGACAATACGTCGTTCATTGAGGCCCGGCGCGGGCTCACGACCTCAGAGGTGCAAAACGACGCTCTGATATCGGACGCCACCGGACAGACCAGAACGACTGACGTTCTTGCCACGTACGGGCTCATTGAAGACAGGGCGCCGGATGATCCGCGCGGCGGCCGCCCACTGGCAGTGATCTCCATCTACGGTGAAATCGGCGGCAGCCTCGACTCCATACGAACGACTATCTGGTACATCGTCGGAGTGTTCTTCGGCGGCCTTGCCATCATATTCTTCGTCGTTTACAGGGTCTCTGAAGCATCCCGCAAGCGCCTTCAGGACGCTAACGATTTGCTGCAGCAGCAGTACACGGCGGTCAAAGAGTCGCGCGAGCGAATGCTGGATGCAGACGAAGCAGCCAAACGGGCCATCGCAGAGGAGTTGCACGGCACGGTCCAGACCAAGCTTTACGCCGTATGGATGAAGCTGGGCGCCGCGGCGCAGGATATCCGCGACTCTGCAGCCCATCAGGACCAGATTGTGGATGCGATCGCGACCGAAGTTGACAATATTCGGGAGGAGGACATACGGCAACTGTCCCATCGCCTCCACCCTGGAATCGTCCGCGTCGGCGCCCTGGCCGGGCTGCGGTCGCTGCGCGACTACTACGAGCAGTTAATTCCCGTTGAATTGAATATTGGGCCTGAAGCAGAAGCGCTCGAACAGGCGGGAATTTCCGAGATACCAGAGAAGCTCCGACTCGCTGCCTATCGCACCGCAGAACTCGCCCTCGGGAACGTGCTCAAACATGCCCGGGCCTCCAGTGCGGCGATCGGGTGGGATTACCTGCCCGACGAAGCTGAGCTGGTGCTCACCATCAGCGACGACGGCCTTGGATTCGATGAGACAAACGCCAGCACAGCAGCGCATGCCACAGGAATAGGCCTGACGACCATAAATGATTATGCAGAGGCTCTCGGGGGGAGTCTGGACATCAGTTCCAGACCAGGGGAGGGCACCCGGGTAACCGTCCGATTCCCGTATCAACAGGCGGGCTCTGACGATTCCGGAGGCGGAACGATAACGGAAGAGGCTCCCACCGGGGGATCAGCGGAGCCTGCCAGCGCGGTTCAGGGACTGGCGCACAACGCCGGCAGCCTGGCCGGGGAGAGTGGCAGTGACTGATCAGTTGAGCGTGCTCGTGGTTGATGACCAGGCGCTGTTCCGAGAGATCGCGAACAGCATGTTTGAGGTGACCGGTGAATTCAAGGTTATCGCCGAAGCCGAGGATGGCGTAGACGCCATCGCGGCCTACAAACGAAACCGGCCGGACCTCGTGCTCATGGATATCCAGATGGCGCGCATGAATGGGCTGGACGCAACGCGCGAAATCCTGCGAATGGATCCCCATGCTTCAGTAGTGCTCATCAGCATGAAGGCGGACCCGCAGTACAGCCAGATTGCGGACGAGATGGGCGCCATCGGATTCGTGGCGAAACGAGACCTCAGGCCGTCATCCCTCAAAGTGATGATTGACAAGGCACGCTCCAGGGCGAACGCGGCGTAAGCCCGACTTCACGGCAAACAAAAGGGCCCGGCATAATTGCCGGGCCCTTCCACTATGGCCCCGGAACGGGGGAGATACGGCGTTACTGCAGTTGCATCACCGTTCTGAGGCTCGGCGGAGTGGTGCGGTCCACTTGAATGATGGCGCCGCGAGCCGGCTTCATCTCAATGCTGAATTGGGTATTCACAACTAACATGCCTGCTGTGGTGCTGATTCCACCATCGCCGCCCAGACTGTCGCCCGTCCCATTCATTACGGCCACCGATGAGGTTGCCGTCACCGCCACCGAGGTGTCCAGGTCCAGCAGCCAAACCGTGATCTCGGCCGCCTCACCAACTTCCAGGAGGTTGTCGCCGTTGTTGGCGCCAACAAAATTAACTGTCCACGGCACGTCTGAGAGATACTGGCTCTCATCCGTGTACGACAGCACAGTGACGTACTCAGCTCCCGAGACCAGATCAGGGTCGGTACCGGCTTCATCAGCCGTGTACGGGGGTGTCAGGTCCACCGGCTCGCCGCCGACCGCGTTTGCAACCGTGAAGCTTATCTTGAAAATGACAGGAGCGTTGGCTGCATCAAAGCCGCGGAACGCTCGAGTGCCACCCTTCGGCAACAGGGTCGATCTCGTGTCCTGCAGACCAGCCCTGATGCTCTGCTTGGTTCGCTCTGCGGCAAAGACGCCGCTGGAGAGAATCGTAAAGGCGAATACGGATGCCACGACTACGAAGGCGATGAGGATGATCGCTGTTTCGAGTCCGGTGATGCCCCGCTGGCCCCTGTCCGGCTGTCCTGTGTCTATGTATGTGTATGTATTCATTATGGAGTCGCGCATTTTGGTCGCACTCCTTTCATCCTGTTCCGGGATTTCTGTTCCGGCCATAGTTTTTTGGGCGACGGTAGAACGCTGATCTCTGCCTGCCGCCCGTTTCGTTCGCGAACTACCTGCGCAGTCCGCTCCTTTTCCTATTCAGCTCATGCTTTTCCACTTGTTGTTGTTTCGTTCAAATAGGTGAGGGTTGCCTTGACCCGGGGATCGGTCGGCCCATCGGTGGGGATACCGAGGTCCTCGTACACGAGCGCGGTGAGCCGCGCCAGTGAGGTTGAATCAAAACCCATCTGCTCGCAGATAGCGGCGTCTGAGTAGCCGGCGGCGATCTTCTCCAGCACCATCAACTGCGGCTGTGTCAGCCGCTCCAGCACGGAGCGAGACCGGGGCTTGAGCGATTCGAGCAGGGCCGGATCAATAGTCACCAGCCCCCACGAAGAGCCTTCAATCGCCCGGACCAGGGCATCCTTGTCCCGCAAGCTCTGTTTGAGCATGTAGGACCATCCGGCGGCGCGGCTCTCCGGCAGGCTCGCCAGGTACTCCTTCTCACGGTGCATGGAGAGGATCACGATGCCTACGGTGGGATTGGCCGCCTTGATCTGATGCGCCGCCCTGATGCCGTCCGGCTCGCTTCCAAGCTCAATGTCCATCAGGATCACGTCAGGAAGCGTCTCTTCGGCGAGTTCGATGGCGTCGATGCCGTTGTCAACGGCGCCGACAACCTGAATCTGGTCGTAAGAGTCGAGGGTCGTCTTCAGGAGATCGCGAAACAACGGTTCGTCTTCCACGATCAATACTTTGGTAGAACCGGGGCGGAGAGAACTGACGGCCGCTTCCGGACGCTGCTCCTCACCGTTCAACTGGTGGTCTGCCATCTGCCTAACCATTCCCATCCGCCTGAGGCGGACCGCGCTTTCGTGTTGGCTGTCGCCTGGAATGCCCCTGGCAACTGCCTTACAACTCAATAGTGGCGCGCGCGCATAGACGGCGGGAGTAGCTAGTGGGTCAGAGGGTTAGAACGGGAGGTTCGCGCAGGGTGGGCCGGAGAGATCATCGGGTGAGCCGATTGGCTCACGCGCTCGGGTGGCCAGAGGAACGCAAGAAGAACAGAAATCGTGCGAGGGCTTTAGATCAAGCCTTTTTGCTGGGCTTCCGCAACGGCGTGGGCGCGATTGTTTACACCAAGCTTGTCAAACACGTTGCGAAGCTCCCGCTTCACCGTCGCCGGGCTCATGAAAAGGGCATCGGAGATCGAGCGGGTAGTTTCGCCGACTGCGACCAGCTTGAGGACATCGCGCTGACGCTCCGTGATGGCGCCATCGCCGTCGCCATTGTGAAGATCCTTGAACCGCTGAATCAGCATCGCGTTCAGGGAACTGGATAGCGGTGATCCGCCCGCCGCAGCCTCTTTGACTGCACGTATCAACTCGTCCTGCTCGGCGCGCTTCAACAGATAGCCTGCTGCGCCGGCCTCCAGCGCCGGTATCACGTAGCCTTCGCCAAAACTGCTCAGAATTATCACCCGCAAATGCGGGTATCGCTCAAGCATCCTGCGTGTGGCTTCAATGCCGTCAATCCCCGGCAACATCATGTCGCAGAGGACGACTTCGGCGCGTGAGAGCTCCGGCATGCCAACTGCGTCTTCACCGCTAGTGGATTCACCGATGACCTTGATATCACCGTCTACTTCGAGCAGGCGCCGGGTGCCCTCCCTCACGACCTGGTGGTCCTCAACCAGGAATACGCGCAAGGGGTTTGATTCATCACGGCATGCCAGGCCTGTTGCAGGCTCCGGCTGAGCTTGCTCGACGTTCCTCGCGGACGCGGCATCGGGCCCTCCCGGAAGAGCATTGAGGGGGGTTGCGCTGGTGAATCTCGTCTCAGTGGCCACTGTTGACGACCGTCCTTTCAACCTTCGCGCGGGCGAAGATGTCCATTCGTCTCCTTAGATCATCAAGCGTGAACGGCTTTTTGAGTAGCGGGTTACCCGTACTCTCAATGAAGGTTTTTACCTCTGTAGAGGCGCTATCTCCACTTATGAAAAGCACGCGCTCCGTCAGGTCTGGACGAATACTCTGGATGCACTGGAATACCTCTGAACCACCCAGGCCTGGCATTTTTATGTCCAGTAGTATCGCGTCGTATTCACCGGTATATATGAGCTGCAGTGCCGCCGCCCCATCAGATGCCGTGTCCACGTCATGCCCGGCTCCGCCAAGGGCCCTGGACATCAGCTCCACGAGAGACGGCTCATCGTCAACTACCAGGATCCGCAGCATGGCGTTTCCAGGCTCTATCGACTCCACCATCAAGTCCAGCTCGTCGTCATCTTCCGTCGGCGCCTGCACGGGAATCTCGATCGTGAACGTCGCGCCGCGGCCATCGCGGCTGCTCACGGCGAGCGTCCCGCCATGCGCCTCGACGATGTTCTTGCAGATGCTCAGGCCCAGCCCCGTTCCCTTGCCAACCGGCTTAGTAGTGTAGAAAGGCTCGAATACCCGGGGAATCACATCTGGCGGGATTCCCGGCCCGTCGTCTGCAAAGCTGATTCGGATCTTCTCCCCAATCTCTACAACACCCACGGTGATCGTTCCGTGACCCCTGTACTCGGAAATCGCATGGATCCCGTTGTTGAGGATGTTCAGGAATACTTGCTGGAGTTTGTGCAGATCCCCAACCGTATTCGGTGTGGCGTCGTCGAAATAGGTGACGATTTCAATGTTATTTACGCGGCACTCGTACTGCCGCAGATCGAGCACCCGTTGCACGGCTCCCGCCGGGCTGAACATTTTCCGCTCGTGGGGCCTGCGTCGGGCGAACGAGAGAAGGTTATCGACGATCCGTCCGGCGCGACGCGCCTCCGTCGCGATGGCTTCGATGTCCCTCCTGACGCCCGGCTCCATCTCCTGTCCGAGCGTAAGCTGTGAGAAGCCAAGAATTGCCGTGAGCGGGTTATTCAACTCGTGCGCCACCGAGGCGGTCATCTCACCGACCGCGACCAGCCTGCTGCTTTCCAGAAGCTGCGCCTCGCGGAGCCTCAGTTCAGTCAGCTCGTCAATGGTGACAAGAACCAGTGGCAACTCATCCGGTCCGGTGAGCGGTAGCGCCGAGAGGCGGAACTCACGACGGGCTATCGGTGAGTCTTCCGCAGCTTGATCCACCGTGCCGCCAATGACCACCTTTACGTCGAGACTGGCTTTGCCTGAAGACGCCACCTCGCCGATCAGCGCCTTCATTCCTTCCGGATTGAAGTACTCGCTGAGGCTCGCGCCTTCTGCGACACCGGGGAACATCGCGAGAAAAGAGTCGTTCGCGATCGAGATGCGCAGTTCGGGATCCACAACCAGCAATGGATGATGGATGCTGGCGATCATCCGGGTGGTCAATTCTCGAAGCCGGGTGACTTCACCCTGCACGCGGCAAAGACTCGCTTCCAGGTTCTCGTATCCCGCCCCGGCAGGGGGACCAGTAGGGGGAGAGGAGTGCGAAGAGGCGCGGGGCACCGACCCGGCAGGCGACGCGCGCTTTCCGGTTCTGGACTTTGCTGAAACTTTTGGTCGACTCATTGCACCCGACTCATACTTGCCTGCTCAACCGGCTCAAAGCCGGTCACGCAGAGCGCTTAGATGGCTCTGAACTCCTCAAGCAGACGGTCGGCCTCTTCCGAAACCTGATCCATAGTCAGGTCCTCCAGAAACTCATCCAGCAAGCCCGCATCGCTTTCAGCGGTTTCGCTCTCGTCGGAAAATATGTCCATGAGATCGCCGAGGCCGTCTTCATCATCTCCGTCCGAATCCGAAGCAGCTTTTTCTTCGTCGCCGTCGGACGTCTCGGCCTCCGCAGACTCGTTATCGCCTGCCTTTTCTGCCTCTGCATCACCCGACTTCTGATCCTGGTACGCGGCGTCCAGATCAATACCTTCTTTTGCGCCTTCGTCAGGCATGAGTCCGTCTCCTTCTTGTCTTCCCTGCGGCAGGTTTGTTTGTCCTGCTGCGGGACCCGCCCTGGTGCGAGCTAGGGCCTTTCAGCGATAGTTGCGAAGATCGATTCCGACAGACCGGGAATCACGGCGATCATGAGCCCGGAAATCAACGTGAGAATTGCGAAGCTGTAGGTCATCTTCAGCCAGTGGCCACCGCTCACCACACTCATAACAAAGCCGTTGGCGATGGTCATGATGAGAACCACGGAAGTGATCAGCACGTTGAGAAAATCAAGGTCCAGCGTGGAAAATGAGCTGAGCCCCAGGGATGGGATAGAGCCGCTTGCGCCTTCTACCCCATCTGCGGTTTCGGTGACCACGTTGTTGAGCTGGGTGGTGAAAAGCCCGAGTACGTTAACGATGAAAACCATCAGCCCAACTATGGAGGCGTGCAACAGGGGCACCAGGTAGCCGAAGCTGCCCGCCACGAGGGACCGCTTTTCTCGAAGCAGGACGATCTTCTGCGCGAAGGACGAGGCTCCGCTGCCAATGTCGTCGGCGTCTCCACCCGCTGTGACGCCGTCAACGAAAATTTGCGTAGTGCGATCGATCAACTCGCTGCCGGAGTCTTCCACGAAGCGCTGCCAGCACAGGCTTGATTTGATGCCCGCGTTCAGTCGAAGCTCCAGCTTCCGAATGTCAGGTTCCAGCGCTTTCATCGAGCGAAGGTCGATTCGGCTGAGACCTTCATTCAGGGTCGTCCCAATCGCAGATGTGATTCCACCCAGGATCCGGACGAGGACCGCCATGTCCACGTCCCGCCTGGCAATGGCCCGCGCGTCCTTGCTCATCAAGAAACCGGAAGGCATAAGTGCAAGAGATATGACGACCAATGCCGGTCCCAGACCGTAGGTGATAGCGACCAATGCCGCCAGAGCGGCCGCAGGCGGCATAAGCAGCTTGAATATGCTCATCGCCCGCTTCTGGGTCGGTGAGCTGAGGCCTGCGGTACGCACGAATGCCTCTTTCGGCGTGGACAGATAGATGATCCAACCGCCCAGGCTCATGGCCGACACAGCGGTGAACGAGACGGCCATCAGGAATATCGTGCTGACCTCATAGATCATCATGGAGATGATGGAGATGACGATAATCAGGCCCACCGAGACCACCAGTGCCGTGTAAGCGTCCGTCCACTTCTTCAGGGACTCCATGTCCCTGCCGTACTTCTCGTTGTACTGTTCGGCAAGGACCTCGGCCTCCCGTGAGAGGAAAACTCCTTCATCTTCACCCGAGGCGAGAGAGCCGGCGGTCCTGAGCAGGAACTGGGATATGTCCCACTTGTCAGTGCGCTCCGCCACCATGGTGCAAGCCTTCGCGTAGTCAAGGCCCAGTTTGGAAGCAAGCGTCTGTACGTCCTTGAAGTAGGGCGTTGACGTCAGGTTCATCTCAGATGCCTTCTCAAAGAGAATGTCACGAGAGACCTTGGCCATGGCCATGGATGCCATGTACTGAACCTGCATCAACAGATCAAAGTAGAGCTGGCGGTCATCCGTGGCCTTTTTCTGAAGGCTTCTGGCGACCTCCTGCGGGATGTCAGAGGTGCTGGTTTCTTTCCGCCGCAGGACGCGGCTTGCCACGCCCAGCATCAGAAGATCCCTTCGCGGTTGGCCTTCGCCAGCAGCTTGTAGAGGGCGTCGAATCCAACGATGCCGCTATTGGCGAGCTTCTCAAGAACGCGCGCCCGCCGCTGGAGAAGTGAGTAGATCTGGCGACGCTTGGCAGGCGGGTAGCCACGTGCTACGGCGATCTTCTGCTCAAGCAGGTAGCTGTTCATGTTCCCGGTGAAATCGAACTTGTCTTCGGCCGGGTCCCACTTGAAGGACTCCACGAAAGAGAAAGACTGGGACTCAGAATCGTATCCGACAATCTCGTTGACGCTCACCGCGCGGCGCCCTTCCTTGCCGGTGGGCAGCCGGACAGCTATCTGGATCACCACGCAATTAAGGTTGTCTATGTACATCTTCGGGATGTTTATCGGGTGGCCGGTGAGACGCTGGATGAGCTTCTGGATGCTCGACGCGTGGAACGTCGCCATGACGGCGTGTCCGGTCTGCATCGCCTGGAATGCGACGGCGCCCTCCTCACCTCGGATCTCACCGATGATGATTTCGTTCGGACGCTGACGAAGAGCAGCCTTCAACAACTCGAACATGCTGATACCGGAATCTTCTTCGCCCGGCTTCGGCTTGCGCGAGATCTCCCTGATCCAGTTCTGGTGGGGCAGTTGGACCTCAGCCGTGTCTTCGATGGACACGATCTTGGCCGTCGGATGGATGAAGGTGGTCAGCGCGTTCAGCAACGTCGTCTTGCCGGATGCCGTCTCGCCGGAGATGAAGATGTTCAGCCCGTCCTCGATGACGAGGGACAGAAAGCCGGCCATCTCCCAGCTCAATGAGCCCCATTTCACGAGTTGCGTGATGCTGATAGGCTCATCGAACGTCTTTCTTATGCTGAAGTTGCTTCCCCTCGCGGAGACGTCTTTTCCGTACACGATGTTGATACGGGAGCCGTCCGGCATCGTCGCGTCGACCACAGGCTGCCTGTACGTGACCGGCTTCTTGATCCGCTCGGAGAGTCTGAGCACGTAATCGTCAAGCTCATCGAACGAAGAGAATCCGAAGCTCGTTCTCAAGCTGCCGAATATCTTGTGCTCAACGAAGAGGACGCCAACGCCGCTGCAGCTAATGTCCTCAATATGGGGGTCGAATATCAGCGGTTGCAAAATGCCGACTCCGGCTTTGTCTTTCAAGATGCGGTACTTGAGCGACAGGGCTTCGCTCACTGGGAGATCCCACCTAGCCAAGAAACCTGATCCGTCAGCCCCGCGCTTCGTCAGCCTCTTGAGCGAAAACTTTGCGAACGGCTTCAGCAGGCCGGCTTTGCCTGACTTCTGGAACGCGCCGCCTACCGTCTTCCCGTATATCTGGTCCAGCGCGCCATCCAGTGCGTCGCGTAGGTCCTCATCCGTGCGAACGGAGGCGAACATATCGCTGAAGTCAAGCAGCCGTCCCTCCACATCCTCCATGAGGTGGTCTAGGTCGGGATGCTCGAATTGCGGCTCAATGCCGATGTAGAAATCCCTGACCTTTTCCGGGTCGGAAAGAATGTGTGTATACAGCCCGTTGAGGGTTGGATAGATGATGTTGAGGTGCTCTTGCTCCCCATCATTCTTGCTCAGGTTTTCCGTAAAGCCGGGCGCTCCGATCTCATCCACAGGAAGTCCGTACAGATAGTGCAGCAGATGCAAATCCTCACCCGCGCGATCCTGCAATGAGCTTGGCAGGCTCTTGTAGAACTTTGACTTCAACGGGTTCTGCAAGACGTCCTTGTCAAGCTCTTTCAACTCGAATGGATAGATCGTAAATGGCACGATTTTGACTCGTTTTCCTTTCGCCTTTGCTTTATGCCTTGGCCTTGGAGATCGGGATGATCCGCATGCCCATATTTGGCTCCACGTCGAATGTGATGATGTTTCCTGTGGTCTTGGATGCCCCACGGATTTTGGCCACTTCGAGAACCTTCACCAACACGTCGCCGACCTCCTCAACCCGCAGGCTCAGGTGGGCGTCGCACATAGACCTGAGTCGCGCCAGTGCGGCGTTGTCGAACGCATATGAGTTGGCTACGTTGATCACCGTGCGTCCGTCCGAGCAGATTTCACGGCAAGATTCGAAGTAGGCAAGCGTGGCGTTCGAGGACGTGTGGGTCACGAATGTGGTCAGCGAGTCGACAACAATGAGATCGCTGGTGCGATCTGCCCTCATCGAGTCCAGGAGCATGTCGAATATCTGCTCAGCTTCAAGGCCGGAGCGCTGGGTAGAAACCTCCAGGACCTTGAGCCTGCGGAGCAACATGAAATCAAGAATGTCCAACGAGAGGCTGCCCATCTGCCGGATGAAGCTTTTGATCGTGTTCTCGGACGTGTAGAGAGTGACCGTGGCGCCATCGTGCAGCGAGCCCCAGATCATCTGCTGGACCACCACAGACTTTCCGGAGTCGGACTGCCCTTCCACCAGGGTCAGCGAGCCGGAGGGGATCCCGCCACCCATCTTTGCGTCGATCTCAGAACTGCCTGTTGAGATCGTCTTGGAGAACTTTGCGCCCGGTGCTTCAATCATTTACTCGCTCCTTGAGTCGCCCTGGGAGACGCTCCTGGGAGCCGCCTCTGCTTTGCCTGCTGTAAAAGTGATATTTAATCGTGCGATTCAATTGGTGAACTGGGCTGATAACGTCACACCCGAACTGGTGCTCAGCGCCAACGAGTTAGTGCTCGGTGTTGAAATAGAGGTGGTGAGTTTGGCGTTTATGACCAACTCCTCACCCGAGTCGAAAATGTCCTTTCCAAACTCTTCCGCCTCAGACTCAGACGCGTCCACGTAGATTCCCTCAACCAACCACTCGTCGTTATTGAGAGAGGCAGACTCGGTGAAAGTGAGATGGACAATCTCCAACCCGGTTGAACTCGGTGAAGAGTCGTAAGCCAGGATCAGGTCCCAGGCCTCGGTAACGCGCAACGGCGTCTCACCGTCATTTCGAACGGTCAGCGAGATTCTCGAACCACCATCAGTTACATCCACCAAAACTGCCGACATCTCCGTTCCTGAAACCGAGCCGGACTCATCCCTGACAAACTTGACAGCGTCCGCAACATCCAACTGCGGTCCCAGCGCGCCGAGCATGAGGGCCATCGTGCCAGCGATGATGCCGGCCAGGGTTATGACACCCACTATCAAATTCGTCATCGTCTTCCGTTCCCGAAGTTTTCTTCTTTCCTGCTGGGCATGAAGGGCCCGTCAGGCCTGCTAGACCTGCCCATTGACTCTCCTGTGTCTGACTTCGTTCAACCTGTCCACCGCATCTGCCACTAGGCGTTGAAAAATATCGTCGCCGGCTCGCCAACCGGAGGGGTCACAACAACACGTCCTCTGGTGTTCTCCTGCACAGCCGGATTGAGCCTGAGCCGGACGACCATCTCTTCCCTGGGGTTCAACACGTTCGGATCGACCACCTCTTGCAGAGCTGAAGCGGCGTCTTCATAGATGGCCCGCAGCATCCACCTGTTATCCGAAGTGACATCGGAGAATGAAAGCCGCTTGATCTCGAGCCCACCGGACTCGCTCTTGTACTCGACAGTGATGTGCCACTCATCGAAGTTTCCGTAATTCACGTTCCCGGTATTCGAGATTGTTACGTCCACGTTGGTCCGGACGTCATCCCCCGATACCTGCGCCCTCGTAACTGTGACTCTTGCCTGAACGATCTCCGAGAGCGCAATGCCTTCATCGACAAGGGCGCGTGAAGTCGTGGCGTTGGAATCGAATAACGAGCCCAACACCGCGAAAATCGCGGTGATCATGATCGTCAGTGCAATCACCGATAACAATGCGTTGCCCATTTCAGTTGCCTTCCGCCGCTCTTACTCTCGTCATGTCCCGAAGTAGTGTTGGGACGTAACGCCGTTAGGGGTAATGACCTTTACGAAATAACTTCCAGCCGGCTTGGTACACGCAGATGGGCATCCATCGTCGAACGAAACCGTCATCTTTACAGTGGTCCCAATGGACCATTCCGTGTTGCCTTCAATCGTGAAGTCCCAACTTGGATAGACGGATCCTGTGTCATCGAACGGAATACGCGAAATGTCACCGGCCTGGCCGAAGAAAACGTCCGTCTCACTGACAGTCGCGATGCGCGAATCGCCTACGTTCTTCACCCAGACGAAGAAATCGAAGAGCGAGTTGCTGTTCGTGTCCACCCAGACGGGAGTAGATGAAGCGTTCAACTCACCTACGGCATGGATGATTGAGATGTTCGTCCGTATCCGCTCATCAACCGTGCTGCTGGCAGACGACAGCGCGCCGGTACTGCGTGTGATGGCTGGATAGACCGCATTGATAATGGCAATGGCGCTGATGACCCCCGCGATCGTCAACAGCATCGTCGTGATTGCTTTATCTATTGCAGGCGCTCCAATTCATGCAGAGCCTTGCGGGGTACTGGCTGAAACCAGGCATGCAACAAGGACATAACCTCCGCCACATGTCCGCCCAAAATCTCCACCGGCGCTGCGGACAACACGCCGGAATCAACGATTAGCAGCCCTTCAGGTACTGGCTCAGGCAGGCCTACGGAAGCAGTCCAGCTCCATCCTGAGACAGTCCACCTAAAGGTTCGTCGTAGAGCATCGACATCAGCCGCTGGCTCTCCGACACCCGCTCGTCAAGTACGCCATCGATGGTCAGCATGGCCGCCACCACGTCCCGGACCGGAACGCGTGTCTCATCGTTCCTGCCAAGAGCGCAAAGGCGCTTGACGATGTCCCTGGTCTCCTCGGTGATGCGCCCGGACATCGCGTAGATGTCCAGAATCACCATCACCCGATCTTTTCCAATGCGTTCGGTGTTCTTGTCCACCCACCGGACAAGGCTGATCAGGGTGATCATGTCCATGCCCGGAGCTTTCCGCAAAATCTGCTGTACGGACTCCTGTGGCGCCGGCACAGGGGGCTGCGGTTGCGGCGCCGCTTCGGCCGGATTCGGCTCTGGCGGCGCGGGCTGTTCAGATACAGGTTCCTGCTCCAGCGGAGACGGAACCTCCGACTCCTCTACCTGCATCTCTTCAACTTCACCGTCGTCTTGTTCGATATCGGTGATCTCATCGGTATCGTCGTATTCTGCCCCGAGATCGTCCTCGTCCTCTTCGTACGGATCCTCCCACTCCCCGTCCCCGAAAGGCTCGTCCTCAAAATCAGCCAAGGGCTGTGCCTCGGGGCCGGTGTCATTTACTTCCGGCTCGAGGTCAAGCTCAGGATCATCGTCGGCCGCTGCAGTGGCTTGAGGCGCCACGTCCAGCGGTTCTTCGTCCTCAAATTCGTCCCAATCGTCGTCGTCCGCGGGAGGCGGCGCTGTTGCGGTTGCGGCCGCGGGGGCGGGGGCCTCTTCCAAAATTTCGTCGTCGGTCTCAAGCAGAGACTCCAGGTCTGCCTCTCCTCCCAGGTTGGTCTGCGCAGCCTGCGCGGTACGTTCCTGCCACGCCCTCACCAGACGAGCTTCCGCAGTGAACGGGTTTGTGAACTCCAACACATGCTCTCGTATGTCCAGCAAGGTCTGCTGAACCTGATTCTTGAGCAGGCTCAGTTCGCTTTCCAGATTCTTTACCCGGGTCTCTTCAGGACTTGCCACTATCGAGTGCTCCTCATGGGAGTAGGGGGGCCGATACCACCGATATTCTGCAGCCGGACCTGAGACGGTGGGGAGTCATGCTTCGGGTCATGGGGTGCCTTCGGGTGCGCTGCCACGTGGCGTTGCATGCGCGTCTTCACAGACTGGTCCTGTCTAGGCTAGGTCTTAGCATGCTTCTCCAATACCGTGACCGCCGCAGAAGAACGTGTATCCACCCCTCTGGGGAGACCCTAGTGCAAACACCGTGGCCCGTTTGAGGGTTATCCCGCAGACCTCGTCGATGGGTCATGAAGGCCGTTTGGGGGGCTCTTTGGAATCGGACCTGGCAGCTTCGGGCCAGGCCGGCAAGAGGCTCCAGGCTCCGATTCAAATGAAATGGGGGCGGATGGCATGCTGCCTATCCGCCCCCTTGGTCGCAAGTTTTTACTGCGGGTCAGCTCGTTAGTTCAGATCCATCACCGTGTCGAGCTGCGTCGGGAGCCGGCGCCTGATGTTCAGAACCGCACCGTTTGCCGGCTGGACCTGGAGCGTGAACTCGTCGCTGGCAATCAGGAAAGTGTCACTCGACGTGATCCCTCCGCCACCGCCGCCGTCGCCGGAACCGTCCATGTACGCGACCGAGCCTGCAGTGCCAATCGCGATGCCTGTGACCCTGTCCAACAGCCACACAGTGATCTCTGCCTTCTCATTGTTCTCCAGCAGGTGATCACCGTCGTTGTCTCCAAGATATTTGATCGAGAACGGCAGATCGCTGAACGCCTGGTTCTTGTCGGTGAAGGACACCACAGTCACCTGCTTCGCCCCGGAGATGATATCCGGGTCGTTGGCCGCATCGTTGGTGTCATATGAAGGGGTCAGATCAACCGGTTCGCCTGCTACGGCGTTGGAGACCACAAAGCTCAGCTTGTAAACGGTGGACGTGCCACCCGTCAGCAAGCCCTTATAGGCAATGACGGCTCCTCGGGGCTCGAGAGTACTCTGTGCCTCCTCGATCCCGGAGAACACGGTTTCTTTGCTGCGCTCGCTCGCGAATATGCCTGTCGACAACACGGTGAATGCGAATACGGAGGCCACGACCACAAAGGCGATCAGGATGATGGCCGTTTCCAGTCCTGTGATGCCTCTCTGGTCCCTGGAAGTATCGCCAGTCGATCTGCTCATCAAGAAAGTTCCTCTTCCCCATCGTCACGCGTGCTCTGCGAACACGCACAATAGTGATCCGGTCTATGTACAACAGGAGAGGATCTTCAACCGGGGGGAACCGATTTTTTATCCCGCCGGACTGTCATACGAACCGACTGTCTCCACGGTAGGCCACGTTGCGCCGTCAATCACTGTGACCGCCACACAGGAAGTTCGGCACCACCCCCAATATCGACACCTAGAGGAATCACTCAGCGGCGGCTGAGTATTATTCGCCATGATCCCCGGTTCTCGAGCGTCGGCGGTGAGCTGCCGTAAGCCCCGGAAACCCCATGTCCGAAACCCCCTGCCACACGAAAAACGAAGAAGCCGGCTCCTTGCGAAGCCGGCTTCTGTGAATTGCTTATGCCGGAACTGGCTAATTCAGGTTCATCACCGTGTCCAGCGATGCCGGCAGCGTGCGCGTGAGATTTAGCGTCGCTCCCTTGGGCGGTTTGATCAGAACCGTGAACTGATAGTTCTTCGTCAGAATAGTGTCCGTCGAGGTTATACCGCCTTCAGTAGTCTGATAGGCGACCGAACCAGCCGTGCCGATGGCGGTGCCGGTTTCCCTGTTCAAGAGCCAGACCGTGATCTCAGCTCTTTCGTTGATCTCCAGGATGTTGTCACCATCGTCCTGGCCCGGGAAGGTGACAGACCAGGGAACGTCCGGGAAAGTCTGGTTCTTGTCGATGTAATCAATTACCGTGACCTGGGCCGGGTTGGTGACGACGTCAGGGTCGGTACCGGATCCGTCAGCCGTGAAAGGCGGAGTCAGGTCGATCGGCTGGCCGTTGAGTGACAGCGCAAGGTCAAATGTCATCTTGAACACTGTGGACGTGGAGTCGGACAGGACTCCTGTGTACGCGATGATCGCACCGCGAGGCGACATGGAGCTCTGGGCGTCCTCGAGGCCTGCGAAGATCGTCTCTTTGGCCCGTTCGGATGAGAACACTCCCGTTGATAGAACTGTAAAGGCGAACACTGAGGCCACTACCACAAATGCGATCAGGATGATGGCGGTTTCGAGTCCGGTAATCCCGCGTTCGCTCCTGAGCAGGGGACTCAAATGACTAAACATGCCGGGTGTCTCCTCTTTTACCACTCGCCGCGCCCCGGCGCGGACTTTTGTGGTTACTTATTGCGTCTTCGAGCATCTCATCGGGTCGGTTGAATGCATACTGCCCGTGACCACTCAAAGCTATGCCTTGTGGAGATGCCCAGACACGGCGCGCCGCGCAGTTACGCAGGCTGCAAGCCCCCTCCGGGGTTCCTAGAGATAACCCTCCGACGGGCTGACGGTTAGCCCACACGTCGGGACGCGTAGTATCACGATGCCGGCAGATTGCGCTGCGCGTGGCCTTTAGTGGGTCACGGTGGATCTGGGCCGGTTCCGAGGCGACTCCCGTCGGGTCGGCTACTCCTTGAACAGGGCGACGTCGGAAATACTGGTCTGATCCGAGACCGACAGGCTATTGTTATCGATGTCGAACTGGATCGTGATGCAGTCGCTGTCCGCCCTGGTCACGTGGGCGTACAGGATGATCTCCAGGTAATCGGTGGGATCTACGACGTCGTATGCCGTGGGCGTGAACGTGCCGGTATTGGTCACCCACACGTCATCGGCGATGTTCGACGTCGTAGCGACGTGCGTGGCGAGGGTGTCTCGAATATCGCCGTTTGACTTGCGCACCACGACGTCTATGTCAGCGTGGATGTCAGAGTCGTTCTCACAGCTGAGGGTGTAGCCCGATATTGAGACATCCAGATTGGCGCCATCCAGGTACTCATACCAGACATTATCGGCATTCAGGCCGACCGTGGCCTGCTTGTGCTCCTTGCCCTGGAACCGCTTGTTCCCATCGTCTGTCGAGTCACCGTGCCTGAAGCCGAAGTCCTTCCTCTTGTTCTCGCCGTCGGCGTGAAGGATGAGGCCGTTCGCCTCGTCCGGAATCCCGTACGCATCGGCGTCGATCTGCTGCCATGATTTGAATGTGCCTGGATCGGCCACGGCGATGTCGTCCAAATAGAAGACCAGAGAGTTCTTCGTCTGGCCAATAAGGTATACATCGATGTCCGCGACCGCCCGGTAAAACTCGAACTTTCCGGTGGCATCAAGGCCAACGAAGTACTGGGTGTTGGAGCCACCGATGATCTCGTGTGTCAGGTCGCTATCGGTGCTGCCGACCTCCCGCACGTTGTAAATCGTGTCGTTACCGGTCGAATCCAGGAACAGGATGGCGCCGGTGGCGTCCGCGTCCACATGTGCCGAGACATCCACAGTCGTCCAGCTCCCGGCCGTGCCGGCAGCCGGAGTAATGTCGGGAGGAACATCGAAGTACTTGGGGTCCCCGCTGACGGTATATCCGATCAGGTTGAAATCGATACTGGCGGGAGTTTCAGAGAAACCCTGGATGATCCCGTTCGAGTCCACCTTCACGGTCTGCCACCGGTGTCCCTTACCTCCGATTTTCTGGGTCTCGGGAGCATAGTTGTTGGTATCTTCCTTGCCCTTCATGAACCCCGCCAGCGCGTTGCTGGGAGCGCGGTTCACGACTTCGATGATCGC
>JADFPB010000009.1 GCA_022562515.1 Chloroflexota bacterium
CGCCTTCTCGGGATTGGCGGGTTGGCGGCCGCGTCGGACGTGAGTTGCGCGCGCGGGCTGAGATCATCGGGTCGGGGCGCCCGAGGATGGCAGAATCGAAGGCGGCGCCATGCCGGATGTTTTTCCGGGCGTGGGTGTGCCGTGCCAACGTGTGGATGGAGGTGGGGGGCGGCGTTGCTAGAATCGCCTCACCTGGGCCGGGCCCTATCCATTTCATCTTTATCCCGAACGGCAATCCGGGGGTGTGATTTGCCTCGATCTCGCAGTAAGACTTCTTTTGAGTGTTCCGATTGCGGCAGTGTCAGCGCGCAGTGGCAGGGCCGGTGCGGCGGGTGCGGGGCCTGGAACACGGTCAAGGAGGTAGCGGCGCCCGTTCGCCGCGGCGCGCCGGGGCGGGGTCCGGGTTCTGGCGCGGCATCGGGGGCGGTTGCGACCCGGATGACTGATCTTCCGGCCGAGTCTCCGCGCCGTCTGGTGTTTGGCATGCCGGAGTTGGACCGTGTTTTTGGCGGCGGCATAGTGCGGGGTTCGGTTGTGCTTCTGGCGGGCGACCCCGGGATAGGGAAGTCAACGCTGACGTTGCAGGCATCGGCCGCCGCCGCGGGGGCGGACTCGCCGGTGCTTTACGTGACCGGGGAGGAGTCTGCCGAGCAGATACGCCTTCGTGCGGTGCGGCTTGGCATTGACGGGTCGCATCTTTTTTTGCTGGCGACTAATCGGCTGGAAGACGCGGTGCGCGAGGTTGGGGTGGTGAAGCCTGCGCTGATGATCGTCGATTCGATACAGGCGGTCTCGACCGAGGAGTCTGAATCGGCTCCTGGCACGCCATCGCAGATTCAGTCGTGTGCGCGAGTGCTTACGGAGCTTGCCAAGCGGTCTGGCGTGCCGGTGGTGTTGACGGGGCATGTGATCAAGGATGGCGGGATTGCGGGGCCGCGTCTCCTGGAGCATGCGGTGGATGTGGTGTTGCATCTTGGCGGGGAGGCTGAGAGCGGTCTGCGGCTGTTGCAGGGGGTGAAGAACAGGTACGGGCCGACGAATGAGGTGGGCGTTTTCGAGATGGGCGAGAGCGGATTGATCGGTGTCGCTGATCCGTCGAGGGTGTTTCTGGCGCATCGGCGGGAGGGCGCGCCCGGTTCTGCAGTGGCGACATTGATAGAGGGGACCCGGGCGTTGACGGTGGAGGTGCAGGCGCTGACCAGTCCTTCGACGCTATCGAGTCCGCGCAGGGTGGCGACGGGTGTAGATCTGGCCCGGCTGCATCTGGTTCTGGCGGTTTTATCGAGGCGGCTGGGGATGGCGGTCCATTCGCAGGATGTGATCGTGAACGTTCCGGGGGGTCTTCGGATAAGTGAGCCGGCTGTTGATCTGGCGCTTGCGCTTGCGATTGTCTCCAGCATGCGGGATGTTGCGGTGAAGCCGGGGGTGTCTGCTGCTGCGGAGGTGGGCTTAGGCGGTGAGCTCCGGCGGGTGAGGCAGGGTGAGCGGAGGGCAGCGGAGGCGAGGCGGCTGGGCATGGATGGGGTGCTGCTCGGGCGGCAGCCGGACGAGGCTGCGGCGCGGCGTGAGGCGAAGTCCGGCGGGCGGCATTTCGATGGTCTGGCGGAGGCGATTGCGGAGGCGGTTCCGGCGCGTCGTCGCAAACGGGGCGTTGCTGCTAACGATACTGGCGCTGACGATGAGGCGATGCGCGCGGCGCGGCCGCCGGCGACGTTCATTTAGCGCGTTGACTGGAAGTTCGTGAAACGCCTGTTGAAGCGGAATGCAGGTGCAGTCTGCCTTGCCGTGGGTGGTGGCTGGTGACTATCATCGAGTAGCCGGATCTCATTCGGCGGGCCTGGTCCTGCCGGATGGGCCCGGATGAGTAAGGAGCGGGGCGCCTCGGTGGCGCAGTGGCAGCGCAACTGATTTGTAATCAGTAGGTCGGGAGTTCGAATCTCCCCCGAGGCTCCAGCTCACTTCTGTCTTTCTTGCGGTGCCGGTGGTGCACGCCGTGTTGGTGCGGCCTGTCTGGCCAGTAGTGCCGGTGCGGGCGATTCCATCCTCGCGTTTGCGTTGTGGGCGAGGCACGGCTGCATGCTAGAATTATGGTTTGTCGCAGGGGTGGGTGAGTGGTTAATACCGCCAGACTGTAAATCTGGTGCCTGACGGCTACGTAGGTTCGAATCCTACCCCCTGCACCAGTGCGATTCACTGAGATGAGATCGGGCCCGCATAGCTCAGTGGCAGAGCGCGTTCTTGGTAAGAACGAGGTCACCAGTTCAACCCTGGTTGTGGGCTCCATATATTGCAATTGAAACCGGACAGCCCAGGAGGCATTGAGAGAAATGGCTAAGGAGGTCTTCGACCGCAGCAAGCCGCATGTCAACGTTGGCACGATCGGCCACGTTGACCATGGGAAGACAACGCTCACGGCGGCGATCACGCAGGTTTTGTCGAAGAAGAACGACAAGACGGTTTACAAGGCGTTTGACGAGATTGACAACGCTCCGGAAGAGCGTGAGCGCGGCGTAACGATCGCTATATCGCACACGGAATACGAGACGGAGACGCGGCATTACGCGCACGTTGACTGTCCGGGTCACGCCGACTATATCAAGAACATGATCACGGGCGCCGCCCAGATGGATGGCGCGATCCTGGTGGTTTCTGCGCCGGATGGTCCGATGCCGCAGACGCGTGAGCACATTCTGCTTGCCCGCCAGGTGAACGTGCCGCGGCTTGTGGTTGCTCTGAACAAGGTCGACATGATGGACGACCCGGAGCTGCTGGAGCTTGTTGAGCTTGAGTTGCGTGATCTTCTTACCGATCAGGGGTTTCCGGGCGACGAGGTCCCGATAATCCAGGTGAGCGCTTTGAAGTCCATCGAGGAGGGCGGCGAGGGCCCCTGGGCCGATAAGATTGTTGAGTTGATGGCGGCGGTTGACGAGTACATTCCGATTCCCGACCGGCCGCTTGACCAGCCATTCCTGATGCCGATCGAGGATGTCTTCTCGATCAAGGGCCGTGGCACGGTGGTTACGGGCCGGATTGAGCGTGGCCAAATCAAGGTTGGCGATGCGGTTGAGATTGTTGGTTTTGGCAGCGATGAGACGACGACTGTGACGGGTGTCGAGATGTTCCACAAGACGCTGGAGTCCGGCATGGCCGGTGACGCGGTTGGCCTTCTGTTGCGCGGAGTTGAGCGTGAAGACGTGGCCCGGGGCGCGGTAGTGGCGATTCCGGGTTCGATTACGCCGCACACCAGGGCGACGGGCCAGATCTACGTTCTGACCAAGGAAGAGGGCGGCCGTCACACGCCGTTCTTCAGCGGTTACAAGCCGCAGTTCTACATCCGGACGACGGATGTCACGGGATCTATTTCGTTGCCTGAGGGTACTGAGATGGTCATGCCTGGTGACAACCTTGACATGGAGATTGAGCTTGGCTACCCGGTGGCGCTTGAAGAGTCGCTTCGGTTTGCTGTCCGCGAGGGTGGCAGGACGGTTGGCTCCGGCGTGTTCATCGCGATTAAGGACTAGTAGCAAGAAGTTAGATAATGGTTGGCGCCGGTTGTGATCGGTTCACGGCCGGGGCTCGCTTATGCGGCGCCCGATTGATGGGCGGCGGGCAGGCGAAGTAGTTCGGCATTTTCCAGGACCCCTTGATTTTTGGGGGATCTCTGGAAGTTGTGTGCCGGTCAGGAATGTGTGCCGATGGCGAAGCGAAGCGATGCGAGGCAGGTCATCACGCTTGCGTGTGATGAGTGCAAAGAGCGTAATTACACGTCGGTTAAGAATCGGCGCAACACTCAGGGCCGTATTGAATTGAAGAAGTACTGCCCGCGTTGCAGGGTGCACCGGCAGCATCGGGAGACTCGCTAGGTAGTGCGCGTGTCTGGGCGCGTGGAGCAATCCGCACGGTGAGCAGGTAGAAAATTGGCGAGGAATCAAATAGCGCGTCGCGGAGCGGGGCGGCTAACGCGAGTGCCCGGCGGCATCCGGTTTTTCGGCGAGGTCATCTCCGAACTCAGGAAAGTCACCTGGCCGACGCGCCAGGAGACGACCCGGCTGACGGTACTTGTCCTGGCCGTTTCGATAGCGATCGGGATATTTCTTGGGATCATTGATATTTTCTTCGCCCGGTTCTTCGCGGTGGTTGCCGGGACTTAGGCGACGGAATTTTGAATTATGACTATACGTGACATTATGAATAGAGACAGCACTCCGGATACGCCGGAGCGCTGGTACATCATTCACACTTATTCGGGCCACGAGGACCGGGTAAAGAAGAATCTCGATCAGCGGATTACGACGATGGACGTCAAGGACAAGATTCTTGACGTTGTCGTGCCGACCGAAGAAGTTATCGAGATCAAAGACGGTGAGCGGAAGTCGGTACAGCGCAAGATGTATGCCGGCTATCTGATCGTTCAGATGATCATGGACGATGAGAGTTGGTTCGTGGTGCGAAACACGCCTGGGGTGACGGGTTTCATCTCTGCTGAGGACGAGCGTGAGAGGCGGCCCAAGCCGGTTCCTCTGGAGGAAGCGGAGGTAGCCCGGATCTTGAACCAGATGACGGCTGATCAGCCGGTTGTGCGGATTGGTTTTGAGAAGGGCGATTCTGTCCGGATCAAGGATGGGCCGTTCGCGGACTTCATGGGTACCGTGGATGACGTTTCTGAGGACCAGGGCAAGGTGCGGGTGCTGGTTTCGTTCTTCGGCCGCGAGACGCCGGTTGAGTTGGACTTTCTCCAGATCGAGAAGGGCTAGCCAATACTGCGCCCCTGATTTTCAAGCACGAGATCCAGATTCCCAGAATCCAGAAATATACAGAGTAGAGGCGAGTTGTGGCCAAAAAAGTAATGTCGTTGATCAAGCTTCAGATATCGGCCGGGCAGGCGACGCCTGCGCCGCCTGTTGGTCCTGCGCTTGGCCAGCACGGCGTGAACATCATGGAGTTCGTGAAGGCCTACAACGAGCGTACGCAGAAGCAGGTAGGCAACGTGATTCCTGTTGAGATCACGGTGTATGCCGACCGATCGTTCACGTTTATCACGAAGAGTCCGCCGGCCTCTGATCTGTTGAAGAAGGCGGCCGGCGTGGACAAGGGCTCGGGCGCGAGCGGTGCGGAAGTTGCCGGCGTGGTAACGCGCGACGCCATCCGTAAGATAGCGGAAACGAAGATGGAAGATCTGAACGCTGCGGACGTTGACGGTGCGATGAAGATCATTGAGGGAACTGCCCGCAGCATGGGCCTTACGGTGAGGGGTTAGCGCGGGGACTTGCCGCTATTTGCGGTAGTGAGAGGGTCGAATATTCATGGCCAAACACGGTAAGAAATACCAGCTGGCAAAAGAGAAGGTTGGCGAGGGCGCGCGGCTTCCAAAAGAGGCGGTGGCGCTGATGAAGAGTGCCTCTTTTGCGAATTTCGATGAGTCTGTGGAGCTTCACATCCACACGTCCGCGGACGTGCGGCACGCGGAGCAGCAGATTCGCGAAGTGGTGTCGCTTCCGCACGGGACTGGTAAGACGGTGCGGGTGCTGGTTTTTGCCGAGGGTCTGGCGGCCGATGCTGCGGTTGAGGCGGGTGCGGACTATGTTGCCGACGATGAGATCATCAAGAAGATAGAGGGTGGCTGGGCCGAGTTTGAGGTCGCGGTCGCGACGCCTGACCAGATGGGTAAGATCGGCCGGTTGGGCCGGTATCTTGGCCGCAAGGGGCTGATGCCGAACCCTCGTACGGGAACGGTGGTTCAGCCGGGTGAAATTGCGGGTGCGATTGAGCAGGCGCGGCAGGGCCGTGTTGAGCTTCGGATGGACAAGACTGCGATTGTCCACACCGCGATCGGTAGAGTCAGTTTCGAAGAGGCCGCGCTGGTGGAGAATCTGACCACTGTGGTTACGACGCTTCTGAGGGCGAAGCCTGACCAGGTGAAGGGCCAGCTGATCAAAAAGGCGACGATTGCGACGACGATGGGTCCTGGAATCCAGCTGGACCTGTCCGAGTTGGAGTCAGGGGCTGTATAATTTCAGGGCCGGCCTTGCGTCGGCGGTGAATCGAATATAAACGGCTGTAGACCGTGGGTGGATCCATCCTGTACGAGGCGAGGCCTCGATCCGGGGCGGAACATAATGCGCAAGCGCCTGCCAAGGTCGGGATACTGGAAAGCCGGATCGCTTTGCAAGGCGGTCCAGGTCTGTCTACCCGGGGTCTGAGCCCCGGGTTTTTTGTTGTCCTGCCGCGACCGGTGGCCGGGCGGTTGTGAATGGAAGGTTGCCGGCCTATGCCAACTGAACGTAGCGTTGCCGAAGTTGAGGAGCTGAAGGCTCTTTTTACTGAGGCATCTTTGCTGATCAGCACCGATTATCGCGGTATGAACGTTGCGGCGATGAACCTCTTTCGTCGTGCGCTGCGCAATGGCGGTATCAAGTACCGCATATCAAAGAACACACTGGCGAGCATCGCAGCAGACGAGATTGGGCGGCCTGAGATCAAGGATCTGGTCGTGGGTCCGGTGGGCTGGGTCTACACGGATGCCGACCCGTCTACGGCGGCCAAGTCGCTGGTCGATCACATTCAGGCTGAGCGCCTGGATATGGTGATCCACGGCGCGTTGATGGGCGATCAGATGCTGTCGAGGGAGCAGGTCGAGGCGCTGGCGAGGCTGCCTGGCCGCGAGCAGCTTCTGGCGATGTTGTTCTCTCAGATGAATGCTCCTGTGGCGGGTCTTGCGACGGTGCTTGCCGGGTCTATCCGCGGTCTTGCGACGGTGTTGCAGCGCATTTCCGAGTTGGAGGGCGCGGCCGATGGAGAGGCGTCTGCTGGCGAGCCGGATGCTGCTGCCGGGGATGCGGAGGCCGATGAAGAGGCGTCTGCTGGCGAGCCGGATGCCGAAAAAGACGCGCTCGTCGAAGAGCCTTCTGGCAAGGCGGAAGAGGGGATTGAGGACAAGTCGGAAGGGGAAGCAGGCGAAGACGAGGATTGATCCGCCTGAGGCGGGCGGCCCGATTCCGGGCGGAGATCCCGACCGACAGGAATTTATTCGAACATTAGGAGATTGAACGATGGCTATGACAAAAGACGAACTGATTGACGAGATCAAGCAGATGACCGTAATCGACCTTTCTGAGCTGGTGAAGGCTCTTGAGGACGAGTTCGGCGTATCGGCCGCGGCTCCTGTGGCGGCCGTCGCGGCGGCGCCTGTTGACGGCGCCGGTGCTGACGCGGCCGAGGAGAAGACGGAATTCGACGTTGTGCTGAAGGAGTACGGCGCGAACAAGATCGCGGTCATCAAGGCTGTGCGTGAGTTGACGCCTCTGGGCCTGAAAGAGGCCAAGGACCTGGTGGAGGCCGCCCCCAAGGCGGTGAAGGAAGCGGTGAGCCAGGAAGAGGCGAACGAGGCCAAGGAGAAGCTGGAGGCGGCCGGAGCGAGCGTAGAAGTTTCTTAAGCTCCCCTCGGGCTCTCTCCGGGACTTTTCTCCGGGCGCTCCATAGAGACGTTGATCGGCAACCGCTGCCGGGGGCTAGAATGCCCCGGCGGCGGTTTTGTTTAAGCTCCATTCGTTAGGCCCCTTACCAGGGGACCCGGGTGTTTGTGCGTATGGCAGTTGAGAGTGGTTCTGGTGGGACTCTGGAAGATTTTCGCGCCCGTGCGAAGGCGATGTGGGGTGAGGAGCGGGCTGCGGAGATAGAGGAGGAGACGCTTCGGAAGACCGCTGCTGCGGTGGATCGGATGCATGCTTTATCGCTGGAGATCGCATCGGGTCCGGGGTTTTATCTCGGCGAGTTCAGCGGAACGGAGCGGCCAGAACAGCCAGAACAGGAAGCGCCGAAGCCGAACGAGGAGCCGCGAGATGAGTGACGGCTCTCGTATGACCGTGACGCAGGCGTCACGGTTGATCAAGTCCGGCGATCTCTCTCCGGTCGATCTGGTATCGCGATGTCTGGCTGTCATCGAGGCGTTGGAGCCGCGTCTGCGGGCCTGGGAGACGATAGATCGGCCCGGTGCGATCGCTGCGGCCCGCGAGGCTGAGCAGGAGATCTCCAGGGACGGTCCCCGGACTCCTCTGCACGGCATACCGGTGGGTTTGAAGGACATTTACTTTACGGCCGGGATGCGTACTTCGATGTCGTCCCGTGTGTATGCGAACTTTGTTCCCGAGTACGACGCGGCGTCTGTAGAGCGCCTGCGCGGAGCGGGAGCGATCATTCTGGGGAAGACGGTGACGACGGAGTTTGCTACGGCAGACCCGTCCAGGACGGTTAATCCGTGGAATCCGGCGCATACGCCTGGTGGGTCGAGCAGCGGCTCGGCGGTAGCTGTGGCTGTGGGGATGTGCCCGGTGGCGACCGGATCTCAGACTGCGGGTTCTGTGAACCGTCCGGCGGCGTACAACGGGGTGGTGGGGTTCAAGCCTACTTATGGCCGGGTGTCTCGATTCGGCGTGTTTCCGGTCAGCTGGACCCTGGATACGCTGGGTTGGATGACGGGCGAGGTGCGGGACGCGGCGATCATGTTGGATGTGCTGTCCGGCCACGACGCGCGGGATTCCGGCAGCGCGGATTTGCCGCCGACGTCTTCGACGCTGTCGCTTGACTACGAGGATCCGGCGTGGACGCCTCGGATTGGCGTGGTTGCCGGGCCGTTTGCTGAACTGGCCGATCTTGAGACGATGGCGAACCTGCACGAGGTGACGCAGGCGCTTGGCGCGGCGGGGGCCGAGATCGACTTTTTCGATCTGCCGGATTCTGTGCTGGGGATAAATGAGGCGCAGGTTGTCATCGACTATGCGGAGTGCGCGCAGGTGCACAGGGAGATGTTTGCCAGGCGGGCTGCGGATTACGCTCCAAAGGTCCGGTCACGGATTGAGTGCGGGGCGCTGATCCCGGCGTCTGCATACGTTCAGGCGCAGCGTTTGCGCCGGCAGTTCCGGGCGGAGATGGAGGCTGCGGTTGGCGTGGCGTTTGACGCCCTGATAGCGCCGGCCACGCCGTCACCGGCGCCAGCCGATCTTTCTACTACCGGGGATCCGGTGTTCCAGGCGCCGTGGACGACGGCCGGGCTGCCGGTGTTGAATTTGCCGACGGGCCTCAGCGATCGCGGGGACAGGGGCGTCCCCCTGGGCGTTCAACTGATTGCCAGGGGTTTCGAGGAGGAGCGGCTGCTGCGGGTGGGCAGGTGGGTGGAGAAGACGCTTGACGTTGATCTGGGTGCTCCGCCTGCGCTAGAGGCGTAGGCGGCGGGCGGGTCCTCCGATGCGCCAGCATTTACGTCTATTGACGTGGGCGGTGGTTTCTAGAAAAGGGCATGTGACTGGCCGCCGTCGACGTTGATGCATGCGCCCGTGATGAGGCCCGCCTGCTGCGAGGCGAGGAAGGCGACGGTGGCGCCGACGGGCTCGGGCCAGCCGAAGCGTCCCATTGGCATGTTGCGGTCGATAAATTCGGCGACGACTTCTTCCGAGTTGTTCTGTGTGAAGCGCTCCCAACTGCCCTGGTCATGGAGTATGGAGCCTGGTGCGATGGAGTTGACGCAGACGCCGTCTCTGGCTATCTCGAGCGCGAGGTGTTTCGTTGCCGCGATGACGCTTATCTTGGCGGTCATATAGGGGGCGGTGCCGCCGTGTTCGCGGCCGAAGATTGAAGCGATGTTGATGATGCGTCCCCAGCCTCTTTCCCGCATGCCGGGCGCGGCGGATTTCATCAGCGCGATGGTTGCCCAGAGGTTGAGGTCGAATACGCGTTTGAAGTCTTCTTCGGAGCTGTCCAGCACGCCTGCGGTGCCCAGGCTTCCGCCGACGTTGTTAACGAGGATATCTATCTGGCCGAATTCAGAAGCGACGTGGTCGAAGGCCTTTCCGGGCGCCCCTTCCTCTGCCATGTCTGCGGTGAATGCGAGAGCCTTCACGCCTGTGGATTCGATTTCGTCCTGGATTTTTCGCAGTCCATCCTGTCCTCTGGCGCAGACGGCGACGTTTACGCCTTCACGGGCGAGGGCGAGTGCGGCTTCTTTTCCGAGGCCGCGGCTGCCGCCGGTTACGAATGCGTTTTTTCCGCTTATGCCGAGGTCCATGGATGTCCTTTCAGTCAGTACCTGAGGGGGTATCTGGTCGGTCAGTTTGCGGCAGTTTTCCCCGCTGTGTTTGTGTGTGGGAGAGCCGTCCAGGTTGGTATCTCGTGCCGGAAATCGGTGTTCCCGGAAGGGTAAATCATCCGCTACCCGGTAGAAAAAGCCCATTCTACACATGGTTCGAGTGGTTTATAGTCGATAGGGGATCGCAGGCGTGAAGGCCTTTGAATCGATTGTGCGTTGGTAATACACGCGTAATGGATAAGCGGTCACATTTTGTTGTGTTAAAGGGCGTCTGGAGGTGCCTTAAATCTCCTTGACGCTCTGATTCGGCCTAGTGTATATTTGCGCAGTTCGCGGCCAGTGCTGGGGACTGTAATTTTCACAGGTGGATACAAGTGAATCTCCTGACAATCTGCAGTGCCCAGGGTGGCTCGCGGGCGTTTGTACGCGTGCGGGCTTGTAGTGCTGGCTGGTTCCATACAGAGGTGCATGCAGGTGCGGAGATGAACCCAGGGGGAATATATAGATGAGCGCAACCTACCCGAGGCGTTGGCTTGCAGCCATCGTATTTGCCTCGATCGTGGCCCTCGCAGCGGGTTCATTTACGGTGCTCTGGGCGGCAGGCGAGCTTGATTCCGTTGAGTTGGATGTCGCA
Organism: Chloroflexota bacterium; assembly: GCA_022562515.1. Lineage (GTDB taxonomy): Bacteria > Chloroflexota > Dehalococcoidia > Lucifugimonadales > Lucifugimonadaceae > UBA1151. The sequence continues at coordinate 10,713 of JADFPB010000009.1, forward strand.
GAGATTACCGTGAGCAGCCAATCATCCCGGACGTTCACTTCTGTGGCCAAGGACGCAGATGGCAATGTCGCGCCGGACGTAAGTTTTGCATATTCGATAGCTGGTGGCGGTGGATCTATTACGAGTCCTGGTGGCGTGTTCACGGCCCCGACAGGGCCGGCGACTACGTCCGTACAGGTCGTGGCGACACAGTCCGATTCGCCTTCGGCCACATCTACGGCGCTGGTGACCGTAAAGGCGCCGAAGCCCACGCCTGATCCGACTCCGGTTCCGGTGAACCCGTCAGACGTGATTCCTCCCCCACCGCCGCCATCTACTCCGGGCGGTGAGTCAGAGACTATTACGCCTGCAGAGGGTGGGACCGTGACTCTAACGACGACCGGAACGTCCCAGGAGCCCGGCCGTGACGTGACCATCGTGGTTCCTGTAGGCGCGGTGGACGATTTCGTGGCACTGGACGTTGCGCCTGTGGCATCTGCGAGTGTGCCTCCGGTGGCGGCAGCGTTGCGCATCCGGGTGAGCGGTACGGTGGTGGACCTGACGTTCACGGACATCGATGGCAACCCGATAGACAATTTCGTTGCCGGCCGCGCCGTGACGATCACCATTTCCTACACGCAGGCAGACGCCGATGAGGCGGGCAGCGCGCAGAACCTTGTGATCATGAAATTCGACACAGTGAGCGGGGAGTGGGCGGCGTTGGCGACCACAGTGGATCTGTCGAATATGACGATCACGGCGAGCGTGAAGACGTTCAGCCTATTCGGCGTTGGTATCCCGCAGGTTGGAGAGCCGGCGGGTCTCGACGCGACCGCGACGCCTGTGTCGAGTGTTTCGTTGCCGGCCACCGGTGATGTTGCTCCCGGCAACAACTCGGTGATCGCGTTCATCGTGCTCGGCCTGCTGCTGATGACCGGTGGCGTCACCGTGATCCGGCGCCGGCAGGTTTCCCGGAGCCGAGGTTAAGCAGAGCCTCTCGGAGATCCGTTGATCGGTTTCCGACCATAAAGACTAAAGAACAAGAGGGGACCCGATGAGGGTCCCCTCTTCATTTTGCGCCAGGGCCTCGTCCATGAAGGCTCAAGCCCGGCAGAGGGCGATCGATTTCGATGGGGCATTTGCAGTTTGACGGGTACTGGGATGACATGAGGCTGCAGGCGCCGGATGTGCTGCCGGAGGGGAGGCCAGATAGGTTCGTGAACCGGATTCGAGAGGTAATCCGATTTCAATCCTGGTGTGAGGCCGGTGTATGTAGCCGGGGAGATCAGTTTTTCGAGAAGCACACGCTGGAGCCGACCGGAGAGATCTAGGGCGTATTGCCCTGAGGAAGGGCGCCGAGGAGTCGACGTGCGCGCTCAACCACCGGCGTGTCAATGAGCACCCCGTCGAGGGAGGTGGCGCCGCTGCCTCTGGCGGTGGCTTCATCCCAGGCGTTCATGACCCGGCGAGCGTATTCGATTTCGTCTCTGGTTGGTGCGAAGACGGACTCTATCGGCTCGATCTGTGCGGGGTGGATGGCGCATTTGCCGGTGTAGCCGAGTTTTCTGGCGATGGTTGCCTCAGCCAGGAGGCCCTGTTGGTCTCGATAGGCGACGTATGGTGTATCGAGCGCCTGGGCGCCGGCGGCTCTGGCGGCGATGGCGACGGCGGAGCGGGGCCAGATAAGTCCTGGTTCTGCGAGGAGTCTGGCCGGGAGATCGGCCTGGCTGCCTGTGGGGATGTCCGGCGAGTTGCCCGGGGTTGGGCGAGGGATATCCATGTCTGCGGTGAAGTCGTCGGCGCCGAACGCGAGCCATCGAATTCTTGGCGATGAGCTGGCGATTTCATAGACGTTGACGATCCCGGCGGCGGTCTCTATCCAGGGGAGAATGGCGATCGAGCCGGCGGGAAGCTTCCCTGAGCGCTCAGCGCGCGTGAGTACGGCATCGACGTGGAGGATATCTTTCGGTGAGCGGATTTTTCCGATGCTTATAGCGTCGATGTTCGGTCCGGCCACTGCGGCGACGTCGTCCTCGAGCAGGCCGGACTCGATCGAGTTGACGCGTGGGATTACGAGCCGCCCGGTGGCGGCGAGTGCGGGGAGTTTTTCTGCGATGGTGTGGCGGGCGCGTTCTTTTTCAGCGGGCGGAACGGCGTCTTCCATGTCGGGGGCGAATGCGCCTGGCCGCATGCCTGTGGCTTTATCGAGCATGTCCGGCCGGTTGCCCGGTACGAATAGGAGGCTGCGGAGGAGGGTTGGAGGTTCTGGTTTTGGGGCCACGGTTTATCTCTGCCTCAGGGGTTGCCTCAGGGGTTGCCTCAGGCCGGCTATGGGGGCGATCTGGTTTCGGGGTGGGCGCGCCAAGCATAATAGGGTGCATGGCGATGTTCGGGGTGTGCGGTATTAGTTTATGTATGAAGATTCGATAGAGATCATCCCACTTGCGCCGCTGCCGGAGGTGGAGGCCGGGGCCGATCTCGGGTTGCTTCTGTTGGAAGCCGGACCCACGGATGGATTTCTGCCGGGCGATCTGGTCGTCGTGGCTCAGAAGGTAGTATCCAAGTCTGAGGGAGCGGTTGTGGACCTGGGGGAGGTGTCTCCCTCGGCGCGTGCGAGTGAGATCGCAGCGGAGTCTGGGAGGGATCCCCGGCTTATCGAGGTCATCTTGCAGCAGGCCCGCCGGATAGTGAAGTTCGAGCGCGGGGTGCTGATTACCGAGACCCATCACGGGCTGGTGTGCGCCAATTCCGGGGTTGACGCTTCCAATGTTCCGGGTGATGAGCGCGTTTCTGTGCTGCCGGTTGATCCGGACGGGTCTGCGCTGGCCATCAGGAAAGTGCTGGAGCAGTCCGCCGGCGGCCGGGTGGGGGTAATTATCTCGGATTCGTTCAACCGGCCGTGGCGGGAGGGCAGCATCAATGTGGCGATTGGGGTCTCCGGATTCAAGCCGTTGCAGGACCGCCGCGGCGAGTCAGATGACTACGGCCGTCCGTTGCGGGCGACGGTGGTGAGCGTGGCGGATGAGATTGCTTCGGCGGCTCAGCTTGTCATCGGGGAGACCGGGCGGCGGCCGGCCGCGATTGTCCGGGGCTACTCGTATGATCGGTCAGATGGCTCCGGGCGGGATCTGATGCGTGATCCTGCGACTGATCTTTTTCGCTAGGCCTGTTTTGCCAGGGGTTTTGCCGGAAAGGGTCTGGGTCAGGATCTCCCGAAGTTACTCTGCGGCTTTTTTTGCGGTGCTAGCGTTTTGAGTGCTGCCGGGCGGGCTTTTTTGCGGTGCTGCTGATTGCTCTGGCGCTGTTAGCCGGGCGTTTTTTGGGCGGCAGGTTTTCCGGGACATGTTTCCGCTTGTTGTCCCAGTAGCTCATCTCAACGGAGTTGCGGAACTCTTTCGTTGCGCCGCAATCCACGCAGGTACCGAGGCTGGTGGGGCCGTTGGGTGGCTCGATGGACCATGAGTGGACGCAAGATTTCTTGCCTGCCGGCATTCTGGCGGATTCACCGGGTGTGGCGTCGCGGTTATTGCGGGGCATGTCTTGTGTCCTGCCGATGTTTTTGCAGTCGGGGCGGAATCGGTGTACTCACCGGGCGGCGATGTGGTCGAAGGACGTCTAATGCGGTGAAATCACTGTTGTTGCCTGTATTTCAGCATTGACAATAAAAGCGCTCTGTACCTACCATTTTGTTACGAATTGCACCGGCAATTGGACGCTTGCGATTCGAGAATCCACAAAGACGCCGAGAAACTTTGCAGAACACCCGGACCTACATTCTTCAGATCATCCAATCGCGCCAGGGTGAAACGGTAGCGGGGCTTTCACGTGAGCTGGAGCTTGCGCCGGCGACGGTTCGGCGTCATCTGGACATACTGCAGCGCGACGGTCTGCTGGGATATGAAGAGGTCCGGCACGGAACGGGCCGTCCTCAGCATGTATTCAGGCTTACGGATGCCGGCCACGAGGAACTCCCGAAGGATTACGACGCGCTTCTTTCGGAGTTGGTATCGGAGCTGGCGTCGCTGAGCGAGGATGAGACTGAGGGCCGGAACGGTGAAGAGTTGGTGGAGTATGCGTTTGCGAATATCGCCCACCGCGCTGTGGAGCCTTATATCGAAGATGACGGGACCGACCCGATAGAGGCGCTTCGCCGGCTTCTGACCGACCGTGATTTCGCGCCGGTCTTTGAAGTCACGGAAAGTGGCATTCGCATAACCCTCAACAACTGTCCGTTCAGATCGGCTGCGAAGGACAATCCCGCTATCTGCTCATTTGATACCAGCCTTATTTCGGGCGTTCTCAAGTCGGACGCGCACAGAGAGGCGTGTATCCGTCTGGGCGATCAGTGCTGTACATACGTTGTTGCGGATGTGCAAATTCCGGTGGCCGGCCAGCCCTGACCAGGCAGGCGGTGGCCCGCACGTTGTCGGGGAATGGGGCGTTTGCGGCTGCTGTCGAGCGCGAATGGCCCCAGCTGGGTGACATCCTCGGCTGTCGACCATGTCGAGGCGTCCGGGAATGACACCCCGCGGTTGATTGCCAGTCGAGTTGACACCCAGTTTTGGCCCGTTAGAATTCAGATGGTTCGATTTAATCGAGCGCCTGCCCGGTGTACCGACTCAGCGAGAGCGAGGTCGGAACTAACAGGGAAAGCGGTGAAAAACCGCTGCGGTCGCGCCACTGTGACCGGAGGGCGCTTCGCCAATACGCCACTGTCCCGATAGATCGGGGTGGGAAGGCGGCGAAGCGCCGATGTCCGGAAGCCAGGAGACCTACCGGCAGGCCTGAGAACCGGCTCCCCGCGTCAGGGAGCATCTCGGGTATCCGGGAGATGCGGCGATTTTGAGTATGCGTCGCGTTTCCAGAGGCTCCCAGACCCCCCTGACCGGCTGCCGGCAGGGGTTTTTCGTTGGAGCGGACTGACAGGGTAATTCAAGCTGGCGCCGCGAGTGGGCGTTCGGTGCCGCGCAGGCTTCTTGCCGGAGTTGCGGGCCTGGGCCTGTTGCTGCTGGCGCTTGTGATATTTGCGGCGTCGGTCGGGCCGCTGGACATCTCGCTTGCGCACTCGCTTTCCGCCTTGCTCGAGGTGGTTGGGCTTGTTGACTCATCGGCCACCGACACGGAGCAGGTGGTGATCGAGCGGATACGGCTGCCGCGAATCGTGTTGGCGATGGCGGTTGGTGCGGCGCTGGGAACTGCCGGCGCGACGATGCAGTCTCTCTTCCGCAACCCGCTTGCGGATCCGGGGATCATCGGTGTTTCATCGGGCGGGGCTCTGGGCGCGGTGATTGCGATCAGCATTGGCGCGCAGGCTGCATCGAGCCTGTTGCTGCCCGCGTTCGCGTTCGGCGGCGCGCTTGGCGCCACGGCGCTGGTCTACGGGATTGCTTCGAGCGGCGGGCGGGTATCGATGGCCACGCTGCTCCTGGCCGGAGTTGCGGTCAGCGCATTGTTCGGTGCGGTCGTCTCGGCAATTATCACGTTCACGACGAACAGCGAGCTGCAGCGGGCGATCATCTTCTGGCTGGCCGGCGGATTCGATTCGACGGGCTGGGACGACGTTCGGCTGGCGCTGCCGCCCATCGCGGCCGGCATCCTGTTGGTGCTGGTCTATTCGAGGGACCTGAACCTGCTTTCGCTCGGAGACGACGAAGCTTCGTCGCTTGGCGTGCGCACGACGCTCACGAGGGTGACTCTGATGGTGGGAGCGACGCTGGCGACGGGCGCGGCGGTGGCTTTCAGCGGGACGATAGCGTTCGTGGGCCTTGTAGTGCCGCACGTCCTGAGATTGCTTCTTGGCCCCGACAACCGCGTGCTGCTGCCGCTGAGCGCGATTGGCGGGGCCGTGTTCATGCTGGCCGCCGACACGATTGCGAGGACGGTGGCATCGCCTGCTGAGTTGCGCGTCGGCATCATCACGGCGTTCGTCGGTGCGCCGTTTTTCATGTTGCTTCTGGTCAAGAACAGGGCGCGTGCGGAATCCCTGTGATCCCCTGTGATCCGGGGGTGATGAGAGAAATCGGGTTTATTTGTCTGGTCTACACATGGAGACGAGAGAGGTCTGATGAGAATGGGGCTGAAAGCTACCTGGAGAACAGGTCGGGTTCGGAAAAGCGTGCTGCTTGCCGTGCTATCGGTGGCGGCGTTGTTAGTCGCGGCTTGCGGCTCGGACGATGCGGCTGCGCCGGCAGCCGTTCAGGCGACGCCCACGATCACAGTGCCGGCGGCTCCGGCTACGGTTGCACCGGTCCCAGATCCGACCGTCGCGCCAAGGCCGGCGCCAACGGCCACCCCCCGGCCGGCGCCGACGCCTGTTCCGACGCCGAATCCGTGGGCGATTCCGGGGATTGTCGACCCGGATAACTTTGGCTGGCCGCGCGAGCTTGAGTTTGATGGCGAGCGCGTGACGATCGCGGGGCCGCCTGAGCGGCTGCATACGCTATCGCTTGGCCATGATGAGATCGTCGTGGCGCTGGTTGGCGCGAAGACGCTTGTGGGCATAGGCAGTTTCACTGCCAACGAGACGTATTCCAACGTGGCGTTGGCTGTTGCTGATCTCCCGAAGGTGAGGAGAGATCCCGAGGAAGTTGTCGCGCTGGACCCGGACCTTGTGATTGCCAGCAAGTTCACGAAGCAGGACCTTGTCGATTCGATCAGAGGCGCGGGGATTACCGTGGTCAGAACGGCGCTTGAAAGGTCCGCAGAGGGCCACGAGACGAATATCCGTGTTCTGGCATACATGCTGGGCGCAGAGGCCGCTGCTGAGGTCCTGATAGCCGACATTCGGGGCCGGATCGAGTTCATCCAGGAGAAGACAGGCGGCGTGGCTGCCGGTGAGCGGCCAACTGTGCTCTCGATTGCCAGGTTCTCGGACTCGATCAGCGCTGCGGGAGGAGATTCGACCGAGGGCGGCATCATTGAGCAGGCGGGCGGTGTGAACGCCGCGGCCGAAGCGGGTTTTGAGGGGAATCAGACGATCTCTCTGGAGAGCATAGTGGCAATGAACCCCGACTTGATCGTCATCACGCAGCCTGATCCCGGAGCGAGTGAGTTGCGTGACGAGCTGCTGGGCGAGCCGGCGCTGGCAGGAGTGCCGGCCATCGCTGACGGGAGGGTGGTCATTGGCGACCCGCGCTTCTTCACGACGCTGTCGCACTGGAACGTGCGCGGTATTGAGGAGCTGGCGGCGCTGCTGTATCCGGACGCGTTCGCGGGTGTTGAGTTCAAGGACTTCGATTAGGCGATGACCCTCCATGCGCCTTTGAGCGCGGCCACAGGCAAGCAAACGGCTGATGCCGGGGTTTACCTTGTTGTCGACCGGCTTCATGTGAGGCTGGGCGGGAGTCCCGTCCTGCGGGGTGTTTCGTGGGAGGTGAGCCGCGGCGAGTTTGTCGTGGTGATCGGTCCCAACGGATCGGGGAAGACGACCTTGCTCAGGGCGCTGGCGGGGCTAATCAAGGCCAGCGCCGGGCGAATCGTGATTGACGGCGTGGATGCGTCGGGACTGTCGGCGCGGGAGCGGGCGCGTTCGGTCGCCTATCTGCCGCAGTCGTCTTCCAGTGGATACTCGTTCACGGCGTTCGAGGTGGCCTTGATGGGCCGGTATCCCAGCCTGGGCAGGTTCCAACTGGAGACGCAGGGCGATCGCGAGATCGCGTATCGGGCGTTGGAGCGGACGGAGGCGGCGCAGTTTGCTGACCGTAGAATTGGCGAGCTTTCGGGCGGCGAGCGGCAGCGGGTGTTGATGGCCCGGACGCTGGCTCAGCAGCCGCAACTGCTGTTGCTTGATGAGCCGACGTCGAATCTCGATCTGAGGCATCAACTGTCCCTGATGGCGCTCGTCCGGGGCGAGGTTGCGAACGGGCTGGCCGCGGTGGCCGTTCTTCACGATCTGTCGCTTGCGGCGCGCTTCGCCGACCGCCTGGTGTTGTTGAAGGAGGGCGCCGTTATGGCGGACGGGTCGCCGGGGAGCGTGCTTACGCCTGCGAATCTGCGTGCGGCGTTCGAGGTAGACGCGACGGTGTCGCCGGATCCGCTAACAGGCCGTCCGAGGGTTAATCTGACGGGCCCGGCGGATGCAGGGGGAGCAGGCATGGACGAGATGCCTGGCGGGACGGTTCACCTGATCTGCGGCGCCGGGTCGGGTCGGTTCCTGATGCAGACGCTGGTGTCGGCGGGATACGAGGTTACGGTGGGGCAACTTGGCGAGGGTGACACGGACCGTGAAGCGGCCGATCATCTGGGGGTGCGTTATGTTGCCGTCTCGCCCTTCTCGCCGGTTGGCGAGGAGGAGATTCAGGCGCACGATGCTCTTGTGGCTGCAGCCGATCTGGTGATTGTGTGCGATATGCCGGTTGGCCCGAACAATTTTTCTAATCTTGAAGCTGCGGCGGGCGCCGGGCGGCTGATACTGGTTGAGGACAGGCCGTTCGTGGAGCGCGATTACACGGGTGGGCGGGCAGGCGGTATTTACGAAGACCTTGCCGCTCACGGTGTACGCCTGTCAGCGAAGGACGTGCTGGCGGGAGTGAGCGGGTTTTTCAAGGGGGGGGAATCATGACGGGGGCGAACAGGCGGCCGCGACGGAAAGCGGGCTCGCCAGGGCGGGTGCGCAAGGGCCTCGTGATCGTGAACACGGGCGATGGCAAGGGCAAGAGCACGGCGGCGTTCGGACTGATGACGCGCGCCTGGGGCCGCGGCATGAAGGTCACGGTGATCCAGTTCATCAAGCAGCCGAAGGGGCAGTACGGCGAGTTGCTGGCTGCCGAGAAGATGGGAATCGAGATCACGCCGACGGGGAAGGGATTTACCTGGGAGTCGGAAGATCTCAGCGACGACGCGGCGGCGGCGCGTGCGGGTTGGAAGCTCGCATCCGAGCGGATACTTTCGGGCGGGTACGACGTGGTGATTCTGGACGAGTTGACCTATCCGATCAGGTACGGGTGGATTGATATTACTGATGTTCTCAACGTGCTGAAGAGGCGGCCTGAGATGCAGCACGTTGTGATAACCGGCCGGGGCGCTTCCGATGAGTTGATCGAGTATGCCGATCTGGTCACCGAGATGCGATCGATCAAGCATCCGTATGCGGATCAGGGGATAAAGGCGCAGAAGGGGGTGGAGTTCTGATGTTTGAAGTGTCCGGGCCGAAAGTATCGAACGTCTCGATTCCGGCGCTCGACGAAGCGGCCGGAGCCGCGGCTCGCGCCCGGCAGGATGTTTTGACGAAGCCGCAGGGGAGTCTCGGACGCCTGGAGGAGATCGCCTGCCGGCTGGCGGCGATTCAGGGGGTTGCCCGCCCCGATGTGAGCCGCAAGTGGGTGGTGGTGGTCGCTGCCGATCACGGGGTGGTGGCTCAGGGAGTGAGCGCCTTTCCGAGCGAGGTGACTCCGCAGATGGTGGCCAATTTCCTCTCGGGCGGGGCGGCTATCAGCGTGCTGGCGCGGCAGGCGGGTGCGCGTGTTCTTATCGTGGACGCCGGTGTGGCGGGTGAGATTCCCGGCCCGGCAGGCGTGTTACGGGATCTGTCGCTTGGCCGGGGGACCGAAGACTTCACGCAGGGTCCGGCGATGCCGCGCGCGACGGCCGTTCGGGGTATCGAGTCGGGAATCGCGCTGGCGGACGAGATCGCCGGCGAGGGGGCGGATCTGCTGGCGCCGGGCGAGATGGGGATCGGCAACAGCACGGCTGCTGCTGCGATCACGGCGGTTTTCACCGGCGCTCCGGTTGCCGATGTGACGGGCAGGGGGACCGGGGTCGATGACGAGGGCTTCGAGCGCAAGGTTGCGGCGATAGGGCAGGGCCTTTCCGTGAACAAGCCGGACGCGGGGGACCCGATCGGGGTGCTGGCCGGGGTTGGCGGCTTCGAGATCGCGGTGATGGCCGGCCTGATGCTGGGCGGGGCGTCACGGCGTGTCGCCATCGCGCTGGACGGATTCATCGCCACGTCGGCGGCGCTGATTGCGCATGCCATCGAGCCGGGTGTGGCGGGGTATATGTTTGCGGCACATCGTTCTGTTGAGCAGGGTCATCGGCTGGCGCTGGACCGGCTCGGTTTGAGGCCGCTGTTTGATCTTGAGATGCGACTGGGCGAGGGCACGGGAGCGGCGCTGGCGATGGGCATCATCGAGTCCGCCGTGAGGCTGCATAACGAGATGGCGACGTTTGAGGAAGCTGCGGTTTCCGGCCGGCCGGAGGGCGAGGCGTGAGCTCGCTGCTGGCCGCGGTCCGGCTTCTGACCGTGATTCCCGTGGCGGGCAGCAGGGGTTCGGACAGCGAATCCATCGCGCGTTCGCCGGTCTTCTTTCCGGTTGTTGGTCTTGCGATTGGCGGGGCTCTTGGCGGGCTGGACTACGGCCTGACGCGATTCCTGCCCGACGGGGTGTCTGCGGCGCTTGTGATCGCGTCCGCGATTGCGCTCACGGGAGCGTTGCATCTGGACGGGTTGGCGGACGCCGCCGACGGTCTTTTTGGCGGCCGAACCCCGGCGCGTCGGCTGGAGATCATGCGCGACTCGTCGATAGGCACCTTCGGCGCGGCGGTGATCGGCTCGTCGATGCTGGTGAGGTGGGCGGCTATTGCGGCGCTTGTCTCACCCACCCGCGTTCCTGCGATTGTTGTGGCGCCGTTGATCGGACGTACTGCGGCGTTGCTGCTGGTGGGATCGTTCCCTTATGCGCGGGAGCAGGGGCTTGGAAGTGGCTATTCCCGCGTGGGTTGGGTGGCGGTGATTTCAGGCCACATGTTCGCAGCGGCCGCCGTGTTCGTTTTGCTGGGACCGTGGGGCCTGCTTGCAATGGGCGCTGCTCTTGCTATTGTTTGGGGCCTCGGCTGGTGGGCGGCAAGGCGGCTGGGAGGGGGTTTGACGGGCGATGTTTACGGCGCGGCGAGCGAGATAGCAGAGGTCGTGGCGCTTGTAGTTGCGGTTGCGCTGGTGGAAGGCGGCGCGGGCGCGGCGCCCATCTGGGATTAGCCGGGAATTTTTGGGGTTGGCCAGGATAAGCGGGATGATGAGACGGCGTTTGTTGATTCTTGGCGCGGCGCTGCTGTGGGACCGGTATTTTGGCGAGCCGCCGGCGCGTGTTCATCCGGTTGTCGGCGTCGGCAAGGTCATAGACAGAGCGATGGAGCATGGGATTCGCGGTGATCGGCGGAAAGATCAGGCGCGCGGCTTGCTGATGGCGGTGGGTGTTCCGGTGGCCGTATTCGGGATGACGGCGACAGCGATGGGCGCTCTCGGAAGGCTGGGGTCGATTCCCGCGATCGTCGGCGGTGCGTTTTTGTTGAAGAGCAGCTTCGCGATCAGCGCGATGGAGACGGAGGGGCGGAGAGTTTCCGCGGCTCTGGGGGCGGGTGATCTGCCGGGAGCGCGGGAGTCGTTATCGGGTATTGTTTCACGCGATGTTTCGGCGCTCGATGAAAGCGGTGTCGCGTCTGCCGCGATCAGCACGATTGCGGAGAATGTGGCGGACAGCGCGGTGGGCCCGATGCTGGCGTACGGGATATTTGGCGTGCCGGGGGCGATGGCGTATCGGGCGATCAACACGATGGATACGATGGCGGGGTACCGGGATCACCGGGCCGATTTCGGCAGGGCCGCGGCGAAGTTGGATGACGCCGCGAACTGGGTTCCTGCACGGGTGGCGGGCGGCGCGGTGGTGGCGTCTGCGGCGATGACGGGGATGGATTCACGGTCGGCAGTCCGGACGATGCTTCGCGAGCACTCGCGAACGGAGAGCCCGAACGGCGGGTGGCCAATTGGCGCGACGGCTGGAGCGCTGGGGGTAGAGGTTGAGAAGGTGGGGCATTACCGGCTGGGGCCGGAGGGCCGGAAAGCGACGCCGCCGGACATCGACCGTTCGCTGCGCCTGTTTGCGGGCGCGGCTGCGGTTGGGGCTGTGATTGCGGCCGGGCTGATAATGGCACGTCGGTGACTGAGTCGACCAAAGGAGCTTTGATCTGACCCGATTGATATTGATCCGGCACGGTGAGACGGGATGGAATGCGGAGGGCCGCTGGCAGGGATGCCAGGATGTTCCGTTGAACGCGCGCGGCCTCGAGCAGGCCGCGCAGGCCGCGGCTTATGTCAGAGATGCGTTTTCGCCGCGGCGCGTATGGTCCAGCGATCTGATGCGGTGCACTGCAACTGCAGCGCCGCTGGGCCTGCCGGTGGAGACGTCGAAGACGCTGCGCGAGGTAAATTACGGTTCGTGGGAGGGTAAGCGTTTCGTCGATCTGCCCGAGTCGGAGCAGAAGATGGCGCTTGAGCGACTGGCCTGGGATCCCGAATTCAGGGCGCCCGGTGGCGAGAAGTTCGGCAACCTGGTGAGGCGCGGGGCGCGGTTCCTGGCGGAGTCGAAGGTGCTGGAAGAGGAGGGCGATCTGGTCATCGTGGGACACGGGGGCGCCCTGAGGGGCCTTCTCGTCGCGTTACTGCGTCTTCCGCCTCGTGCGATCGGCAGGTTCCACTTTGACAATGCCAGCGTGTCTGTGGTGCAGGTGGATGAGGGTCTTGCCACGCTAACGGCGTTGAACATTACGGTTTCTTCAAATTCCGTGGCGAATTCCGTGCGCCGGCCACGGTAGCCGCGGCCGGCGCAGCGGGGCGCATATGGGCGCGGTGATCATGATTCAGGGGACGGCCTCTTCTGTGGGGAAGAGCGTTATCTGCGCGGCGCTGTGCCGGATTTTCAGGCAGGACGGGCTGCGGGTGGCGCCGTTCAAGGCGCAGAACATGTCCAACAACTCTTTCGTGACACGCGATGGCGGAGAGATAGGGCGTGCGCAGGCGTTGCAGGCGGTTGCCGCGGGTGTAGAAGCCACGACGGCGATGAATCCGGTGTTGTTGAAGCCTGAAGCGGATCATCGGTCGCAGGTGGTGTTGAACGGCCGGCCAATTGGCTCACTGCGCTCCAGCGAGTGGCGCGAGAAGAAGCCGGAGATGTGGGCTGCGGTGACCGATGCGCTGGACCGACTGCGGGCCGTGTACGAGGTGGTTGTGATCGAGGGTGCGGGGAGTCCGGCCGAGGTGAACATCAAGTCGGGCGACATCGTGAATATGCGGGTTGCGCTGTATGCGGATGCGCCGGTGCTGCTGGTTGGCGATATTGACAGGGGCGGTGTGTTCGCAGCGCTGCTGGGCACGCTGGAGTTGCTTGAGCCGGAAGAGCGGGCGGCGGTGAAGGGTCTGATCATTAACCGATTCAGGGGCGACCGCGCGGTGCTGGATCCGTTGCCGGAGATGATCGAGGAGCGTACCGGGGCGCCGGTGGTGGGTGTGATTCCGTACTTCATGGACATTGAGGTGCCGGAGGAGGATGCGGTGGCCCTGGAGTCGCCTGCCGAGAGGGGCGGCGCCGGCGATGGGGTGCTGGATGTCGCGGTGGTCAAGTTGCCGCGGGTGAGCAATTTCGACGACTTCGACCCGCTGGCGCGCACGCGTGGTGTGAGGGTCAGGTACGTGACGGCCCCCGATGAGTTGGATGGCGCGCATCTGGTGATCCTGCCGGGCACCAAGAGCACGATTGGCGATCTGCGGTGGATGCGGTCGCGCGGGCTCGATGCGGCGGTAGTGGCGGCGGCGGAGCGCGGAGCCGCGGTGATCGGCGTGTGCGGCGGCTACCAGATGCTGGGGGAGTCGATAGTGGACGAGGAGGGCAGCGAGGCGTCTCCCGGCAGCCGGGAGCGCGGCCTCGGGCTGTTGCCGGTGGAGACCGTGTTCAGGCGGGTAAAAGAGACGCGCCAGGTCCGGTTCAAGATGAACGGCGGCGAGGGACTTCTTGCTTCGGCGGCGGGTGTGGAAGGCGAGGGGTACGAGATTCATATGGGCGAGACGAGGCCGGTCGAGGGAGCCTGTCCGGCACCCGCGCAGTATCTCCGGGATGGCGACGATCTTGTGCGGTCCGGGGCTGTGAGCGGTGATGGCCGGGTGATGGGCACGTATGTGCACGGACTGTTTGATTCGGATGAGGTGCGGCGGGTGCTACTCGGGAACGTAGCGGCGATTCACAACCTGCCAGAGCCGGATGTGAGCGCGTTTTCGCTGGATGGGGAACTCGACCGGCTTGCCGATGCGGTCAGAGCGCATCTGGATATGACGCTGATATACGGATTGATAGGACGGTAGGCGTTGGCTGTGGAGCTGGTGTTCGTGACGGGTGGCGTTCGGTCCGGGAAGAGTCGTTTCGCCCTGGAGGAGGCGGCGCGGTTGGGCGAGAACGGCACGGTGACGTTCGTGGCGACAGCCGGCGACCCCGGCGGTGATATGGACATGGCTCGTCGTGTGGCGGAGCATCGGGCGGCGCGGCCGGGGGACTGGGCGACTATCGAAGCGGGTACTGATCTGGGTTCGGCGCTGCGCCAGGCGTCGGCAAGTGATGTCGTGTTGATCGACGATCTGACACAGTGGGCGAGCCGGATTCTGCTCGCATCGGGCGATCCTGAGGCGCCAGGGTTTCGCGCGGTGGCAGAAAAGGCGGCGGATGGCGCCCTGGCTGATCTTTTCTGGGCGTTGGACGAGATTTCGGCGACGGTCATAGTGGTGACGAATGAAGTAGGGTCCGGGGTTAGCCCTGCTACGCGTCTTGGGAACGTATATGCGGATGTGCTGGGTGCGTTGAACCGGCGCGTGGCGGAGCGCAGCGATCGCGCGTACCTGCTGGTCTCAGGGCTGTCTGTGCGGCTCAAGTGAGCAGGTCGAATGTTCTCCCGATCTCACGAATTCATCAGATTTGCGCGGCTAAGATTATTCGAATTTACTCTGGGGATTTCATCCTGATGACACCGTATGGTATGACCCTGCCGGGTGATGATTTGAACGGGCAGTCTCAGCGAAAATACCTCCGCGGGGGGATGTAATCAGGCAAAAGTCACGCGATACTGCTGGCATGACTTATTGGACTGACGCGCGGATTCGCCGCGCTGGCGAGACGGGCGCGGTGAAGGGCAATAAAACTTGGATAGCGTTCCGATAATTCAGGCGGAGGGTATTGACAAGATATACCGCTCCGCAAGCGAAACCGTCCACGCTCTGCGAAACGTGAGCGTGGCGGTGGAGTCCGGTGAGATCGTGGCGGTGATGGGGCCGTCGGGTTGTGGGAAGACGACGTTGCTGAACTGCCTGTCCGGGCTGGACAGCATCGATGCGGGCGACGTTCGGATCAACGGACAGTTGCTCCGGGATCTCACGGATGATCAGCTCAGTGAGTATCGAGCGCGGTCGATGGGTTTTGTGTTCCAGACTTTCAACCTGCTTCCCGTGCTGTCTGCGCAGGAAAACGTGGAGTTGCCGCTGCTTGTGGCCGGGGTGAGCAGCAAGAAAGCGAGCGCGGCGGCGCGGGAGAAGTTGGACCAGGTGGGCCTGGTCGATTGGGCAAATCGCCGCCCGGCGGCGCTGTCCGGCGGGCAGCGGCAGCGGGTGGCCGTGGCCAGGGCGCTGGCGAACGAGCCTGCGATCGTATGGGCAGATGAGCCGACGGGGAACCTGGACAGCGAGAACGAGCGGGAGATCATGGAGTTGATCGTGCGGCTGAACCGGGAGAACGGCCAGACCTTCGTTCTCGTAACCCATTCCGATGACGTTGCGAAGTCAGCGCGGCGCATTATCAGGATGCGGGACGGCGAGATCATCTCCGATACCGGTCGGGACGGGGATTCGAAGTAGCTTCATAAATGCCTGAAATAGCCTCATAAATGAACGAACTATTTGGCGTAATCCCCATGACCGAGCTGGCGGTGGGACTATCCCTCACGCTGGCGGTTGTATTGCTGGCCATCGTCGGTTCGGGGTTCAAGAACCGGATTTTCGTCAAGCTGGCGTTGCGGAACATTCCGCGCCGGCCTGCCCAGACGACTTTGATCGTGATCGGGCTGATGCTGAGCACGATGATCATCGCGGCGTCTCTCGGGGTTGGAGACACTGTCACCAACTCGATCAGGTCGTTCGTGGTCGTAGACGGGCTTGGCCACACCGATGAGGTGATCAGGTCGCCGACGCTTCCGTTCCTGGGAGACGCCTACCTGGACGCTTCGCATGTGGACGCGGTGCGTGAAGCGGTGCGGGGCGATGACCGCGTCGACGGCGTTCTCCCGCTGATAGCCGAGGTGCTGCCTATAACCAACCCCAGAACATCACGCACGGAATCCAGGGCCAGCGTCAGGGGCTTCGATGTGGAGTCGCTGGAAGGGTTCGGCGAGTTGAAGTCCGTCTCCGGGCAGCGGGTGGATCTGGCCGAGCTGGGGGATAAAGAGGTCTATCTGAACGTAGATGCGGCCCGTGTCCTGGACGCGGTGGCGGGCGATACGGTCGTGATCGTTACTCCGACCGGCAGGCACGAGTTCGTGGTTCGTGACGTTCTGGAGCGTGGCGGGCTGGCGAGCGTGAACCCGCGGGCGCTGCTGACGCTGGCTCAGATGCAGCGGATCATGGGCCGTGAGGGCCAGGTTAACCGCATCGATATCTCGAATGCCGGCGGCGTCATGGCCGGCCTGGACCTTTCGGACGAAGTAACGGATGATTTGCGGCTTCATTTCACGAATTCGGCGGTTGCCGACGAGCTTTTCGATCTGTTGCGCGGGGAAGAGATTGCATCTGCGATTGAACTCCGTGTTGAAACGACCGATCTGCCGTCCGGCCTGGCCGGTGATCTCCGTGAGATCGCGCGCGAGTTGCGCAAATCCGAACGGGGCGATCGGTTCACGACTTTGATGGCCGACGATCTGAACGCGATTGCGGTGATGGCGGCGCTTGAGCAGTCGGGACGGGAGGGTCTGGTTCTTCAGGCGGCGCCGCTGGCGCTTGATCTGCCGGTGCTGAGAGTTACGGATATCAAATCGAATCTCGTAGACATCGCGGAATTCGCCGGCCAGACGATCACCCTTTTCTTCATGATTTTCGGGTCGTTCTCGATCATCGTGGGGCTCCTGTTGATTTTCCTCGTGTTCGTGCTCCTTGCGGCGGCGCGTGAACAGGAGATGGGAATAGCCAGGGCAATAGGCACCAAGCGGGGACATCTGATCCGGCTGTTCACGTTCGAAGGCACCGCGTACGCGCTGCTGGCAGGTCTGATCGGCACTGTTCTGGGAATTGCCGCGGCGTTCGCGCTGGTGACGATTCTGAATTCGCTGTTTTCCGACGAAGACAGTGCGTTCACGATTCGGGCCAGTATGGAGGCCCGGTCGGTGGTAGTGGCATTTTCCGCCGGTGTTTTGCTCACACTGGCA
>JADFPB010000161.1 GCA_022562515.1 Chloroflexota bacterium
GCGCGTCTGGTCCGTGCCCTCACGCGTGCCGGACGACCACCTTCGACCCATCCACGGCGAATCGCTCGAGCTGGTCTTCGATCACGTCAACGCCGAGTCCCGGTGCGGTCGGGACGGCGATCTCGCTGTTCTCCTGGTCGAATATCGGGTCCGTGAGGTTTTCTCGAATCGGGTGTGGAGTGCGGTCGAACTCCACGACCGACTCGTTCACGTAAGGCTGCGGCGCCACGCTCGGCGGATTAGACGGGAGGCAGGCGGCGACGTGGAGCGTTGCGGCAAGGCTGATGCCGGTGCCCCAGAAGTGCGGATTGAAGCTCACGCCGAACGCATTGGCCATGTGGCCGATCTTGTGCATCTCTGAGATACCGCCGGCATGTGCGATGTCCGGCTGGATGATGTCGAACACGCGATTCGCAAGCCGGCTGGCAAACTCGTGCCGCGTCTTGAGGCTTTCGCCGCCCGAGACCGGCATCGGCACATTTCGCCGGACCTCAAGATTGCCCTGATCGTCGTACGAGGCGACCGGCTCCTCGAACCAGGATAGATTCGCGTCCACCAGGGCCTGCCCCACGTAGATCGCCGTCTTGACGTCGTATCCCTCGTTGGCGTCCATCATCAGGTGCATATCCGGCCCGAGAACCTCCCTCAGGTGGCGGACCCGCCGGATGTCCTCTTCGACGGTCTTGCCGCCAATTTTAAGTTTCATACCCTTGAAGCCCGCGGCTTTATAACCGAGAGCTTCTGCGGTGAGTTTTTCTGGGAAGTCATTCTCAAGGTAATAGAGGCCGGTGGCGTAGACCGGGATCCGGTCCCGCACGCCGCCGCCAAGCAGCTCCGATACTGGCTTGCCCGCGGCTTTTCCGGCGATGTCCCAGCAGGCCATATCGAAGGCGCTGATGGCGTCCATCGCCGCTCCGGCGAAGCTGTGCGACTGGTAGATAACGTTGAAAAGTTTCTGCCAGAGCGCCTCGGTGCGGGTCGGGTCTTCGCCGAGCAGTTGCGACGCCAGGGCCTCCATCGCCATCGGGCTGCCGCTCTCGCCCCAGCCGTACGTGCCGTCATCGGCAGTGATCTTCACGGCCGTCGTCTGGCGCGTGCTCGTCCAGCGCTGCGACCAGCCAAACGGCTCGTCCAGCTCGGCGCTCAACGGATGAATCTCTATGCGCTCGATCTTCAAATCTGCGGCCCTCGTCGCCCCGTCTCAGTGAGGCCGCAATATTAGCGCGGATGGGGGTGGCGAACGCGGTCACCGGTAGGGGCACGTTGCAACGTGCCCCTACGAGGTTTGGCGCGCCGATGGAGACGATCTTGCCGAAACCCCGGTCCTCATGCGCCGTTCCCGCAAAGCGGGTTCTCCGGCCGCGCGTTATCATTAAGTAGCGTTCTTCCGTCGTGCGGCATCTTCCGCAGCGGCGGTATCGGGCCTTAAGGGCCTTAAAGAACAGAATCATGCCAGGCGACGCAAAGATCTATCTCCTCTGACCTGGCCTGCGAGTCATATCGGCTCGCAGGCGTCTCCGGTTGAAACCGTTCGCCCGATTCGGGCCGGTTCTGGTTGCGCTTGGATTCCTAACAAATCTTGAGAAACCCTCTCTAGGCCGCCCGCGCGATTCGCGTCTGCCAGAGGCGATGAGAGCGCAAAAAGAATGCAACATGTTCCAGACACATAAACTCAGCAAACGATTCCCCACGCAAACGCTGTTTGAAGACGTCGATCTCGTCGTCGCCGACGGCGAGCGCGTCGGCCTCGTCGGGCCGAACGGCGCCGGCAAGACGACCCTCCTTCGCATGCTCGCCGGTGAAGAGCCGCCCTCGGAAGGCCGCGCCGGCCACAGTGGCGGCGCGCTCGGTTTTCTCAAGCAGCAGAGCAACTTCGACCCGGCGAACACGCTCGTCGAGGAGCTCTGGGTGGCATTCCCAGAGCCGCGGGCGATCAAGTCCCGGCTCGCAGAGCTGTCAGCGCAGCTGGAGGCAGACGAATCGCCAGATGCCGACCAGACTCAAGAGCTGACGATAGAGCAGACCGATCTCTTCGAGCGCTTCGACACCCTTGGCGGCTATGCCGTTGACGCGCGCATTGACCGCGTCCTGCGCGGGCTCGGCTTCACGCTTGCCGACAAGGACAAGCTCTGCGGCGACTTCAGCGGTGGCTGGCGCATGCGTATCGCTCTCGCCGCGTTGATGGTCCATCGCCCGGAAAACGTTCTTCTCGACGAGCCGACAAACCACCTTGACCGGAATTCCCGGGAATGGCTCGCCGGCGAGCTTTCGGCTTACCCCGGCACGGTCGTGATCGTCACCCACGATGGCGGTTTTCTGGACCGGGTCGTGAAACGCATCCTTGAGATAGATGACGGCCGGATTGAAAGCTACACGGGCAACTACTCCAGCTACCTCAAGCAGAAAGAGGAGCGAGTGGCGGCGCAGAATGCGGCTGCCGCGCGCCAGGAGCGGGAGCTGGCAAAGCAGCAGCAGTTCATCGACCGCTTCCGTGCGAAAGCAACACTGGCCAGCCGGGTCAAGAGCCGTGAGAAGGCAGTGGCGCGTGTCAAGCGCGTCAGGAAATACCAGGAGCAGGCAACGGCCCGCTTCACCCTCGCATCCCACGGCCGGACAGAGCGAGAGGTGCTGGTAATCACCGGCCTTAGCCACGCATGGGACGGCGACCCGGTACTGTTGGACGTTGACCTGGTCGTCGAGCGCGGCCAGAAGGTGGTCCTGATCGGCCCCAACGGCAGCGGCAAATCGACGCTGCTGCGAATCGCCGCCGGCCAGGTCGAGCCTACTGAAGGCACGGTGAGGTGGTCGGAGCGGGCGCGTCCGGGCTACTACGAGCAGCACCAGGACGAGGCGCTCGATCCCCGCCGCACGGTGATCGAGGAGGTGAAGGCGTCGTCGGCGCCTGACGCCACAGAAGGCGACATCCGCTCGGCTCTCGCCCAGTTCCTGTTCCGCGGTGACGATGTCTTCAAGCGCGTGGAATACCTTTCCGGCGGCGAGCGAAGCCGCGTCGCGCTGGCAAAGTTCCTCATCCAGCCGACAAACGTCCTGCTGCTGGACGAGCCGACGAACCATCTGGACGCGGCGACCCGGCAGAGCCTCATCGGCGCGCTGGAGAGCTATGCGGGCACGATTATCTGCGCGAGCCACGACCCCGGCGTCCTCGAAGGCATCGCCACCCACGTCTATGAGGCGGCGGACGGCGAGCTGCGTGAGATCTACCTGGAAGACGCGCTGGAGAGAGCCGAGCAGGCGCAGTCGGGGTAGCGGCGAATAGCTCCTCCACAACGCACGCCCACATTAATATCGTCCTGAGGCCCCTCGAAGGACCGTGCCTGTATCGCCGCAGAGGTGGCGATCTGCCCGAACGCAGGTTGACGCGTGTGTTCCCGACGGTTTCGGCACGTTTCTGCCCACCACGCGCGATCCTTCGACTCCGCCCTTCGTGAGCCTCAGGGGAACCTCATGAAGACAACCAGGGGGGATCCGGCGGGAAACAAAACGGCCCCGGCAGTTACGCCGGGGCCGTCGTTACTCGGGAGGTATGCGGCTACCCGTTCTTTTCTTTCAGGCCGTCCATGATCCTGCGGGGATTCATGGGCGTCTCGTAGAGGTAGATTCCCAGCGCGTCGTGGATGGCGTTTCGGACCGCTGCAAGCGGCGGCACAAGAGGCACCTCGCCGACGCCGCGCACGCCGAACGGGTGGAACGGGCTCGGCACCTCGACAAGGATCGTCTCGATCATGGGCATGTCAAGGGAAGTCGGCATTCGGTAATCGAGGAAAGACGAGTTCTGCATCTCGCCGTCGTCGTTCATGAAGTACTCCTCGTTGAGCGCCCAGCCGATGCCCTGGACTGCGCCGCCCTCGATCTGGCCCTCAGCATAAGCCGGGTGAACGGCCTTGCCGACGTCCTGCACCGCCGTATAGCGGATCACGTCGGTCTTGCCGGTCTCCGGGTCGATCTCAAGGTCGACAATATGCGTCGCCGTGCCGTTTCCGGCCGATGAGAGGTTCACCGATTCAGCAGCCGTTACCGGCCCGCCCGTCTCGTCCAATCGCGCTGCGAGCTGCTTGAACGTGAGATTGAGCTCAGGATCCGAGGCGGAGCGGAAAACTCCATCCTTGAACTCGACGCTATCGGGGTCGATGCCCCAGAGCATCGATGCCCGCTCCTTGAGCCGCTCGATCAGGCTTTGCGCTGCGTTGTATGCGGCGTAGCCCGTGGCATGGGTCGTGCGGCTGCCGCCGGTCACGCCTGTGAAGCCGATGCTGTCGGTGTCGGGAATCGACGGGTGGACATCCTCGGCCGGAATGCCGAGCACCTCGGCCGCCTGCATCGCGATCGATGCGCGGGTTCCGCCTATGTCGGCTGAGCCCTCATTCATCATCACCGCGCCATCGGCATCCAGGGCCAGCGTCACGGACGACTTGCCCGCGCCGTTCATCCAGAAGCCTGAGGCAACGCCGCGGCCGCGCAGCTTGCCGTTGGCGCCATTCTTCTCGAGCGGGGTGTTCCAGTGGTCGGAGTCCATCGCCGCCTGGACCGTCTCTTCCATGCCAAGGCGTGCGAAGATCGGGCCATCGGCTCGTCGTGCGCCTTCTTTGGAGGCGTTCTTGAGCCGGAACTCCAGCTTGTCCCATCCACCCTGTTCGCAGATCTCGTCGATCACCGATTCGCATGCGAACGCCGCCTGCGGCGAGCCGGGGGCGCGGTATGCCGCGGACTTCGGCTTGTTGGTCAGAATGTCGTATCCGTCGATGCGGATGTTCTCGATCGTGTACGACGAGAAGATGCAGATCGCTGCGGCGCCAACGGCTGAGCCGGGGAAGCCGCCGGCCTCGAATTTCATGTCTGCAGTCGCCGCTTTGATCACGCCGTCGCCATTTACGCCTATCTTGACGATGAGCGTGCCGCCCGGCGCCGGGCCCGTGCCCTCGAAAACGGATTTGCGGTCCATCTGCAGCTTTACCGGGCGGCCTGCCTTGCGAGACAACAGCGCAGCGACCGGGGGCAGGTAAACGACCGTCTTGCCGCCGAAGCCGCCGCCGATTTCGACGGGGTTCACTTTGATCTGTGACTCGTCCATGTTCAGCAGGCCGGCCGTCTGCGAGCGCACGCCGAACGCGCCCTGCGTGCTGGACCAGAGCGTCAGTCGTCCATCGTTGGTCCAGAGCGCGACGGCGTTGTGCGGCTCTATGTACCCCTGGTGGACCATCGACATCTTGAACTCGCGCTCAATGACAATCGACGACTCTTCGAATCCCTTCTCCAGGTCGCCGAACTCGTGCCTGAAATGGCGGGCCATATTGGTGTTCTTGACCTCTTCGCCAAGATCGTCTCCCACAAGGTCTTCGAGAATGATCGGCGCGTCCGGCGCGAGGGCTTCCTCAACCGAGTTGACGACCGGCAGGGCCTCGTACTCGACTTTGATCTTCCCGGCCGCTTCAAGCGCCGTGTTGCGGTCGATTGCCGCAACGGCTGCGACGACGTGCCCCTTGTAGTGCACCTTTCCGTCGGCCAGGATGTTCTGTGCCGTGCGTATGAAGTCGACCAGTCCTTCTCCCGCCTCGATCGTCCGGTCTTCAATGGAGGGGAAATCGGCATGGGTGACTACGGCGAGAACGCCGGTCATCGCCTCGGCTTCCGAGGTGTCGATGCTCTTGATGCGGGCGTGGGCGTGGGGGCTTCTCAGAACCTCTCCCCAGATGAGGCCGGGGATCCGGATGTCGGCGCCGTACTGCGCACGTCCGGTTACCTTGTCGAACCCGTCATGTCGAATCGGGCGGGTGCCGACGACCTTGAAGTTCCTGGGGTCATGAGTCGCAACCATGCAGTTCGTCCTTCTCAGTTCGATTTGGCGTTTAATTTGGCGTCAGGTCTGGCGCTACTTCTGGCGGTTCGAGTGCCAGAATGTGAATGCGGGGCGAAGACAAGCGAATTTGAAACTCGGGCAATTCTATCGCGACGAATCTAAGACGGGGTTAAAGGATTGTCGAAAGCCGTTTCCCGTTCATCCTCTGGTTCGACTCCAGGTGGTTCGACTCCAGGCAGGCCGATTCTAAGCAGCACCCACTCCCCGGCTTCAGAGTCGGCGCGTTCGTTGGACCAGCCGAACCTGTCCGACAGCGCGCCGGCAACGAGAGCTTTTCCGGTTATCGCCCCTGCGGTTCCGACGAGTCGGCGCCCGTTGTATCTGACAGACACATCTCGAGGATCCGCGGCAAAGTTCCGCCACCACCGCCTTTTTCTGGAGGTCAGCACCTGCAGGCCGTGGCAATCGACGCGGTAGTCGACGGGGAACGTGTAGCGCCGCCCCGAGACGCGGCCTGTGAACGACAACAGCAGAAAGCGACTGCTGAGGGCGCGATGAAATGGAGACCGCAGGACGGCGGCCACCACGGGATTCACGATGGCGTTAAGAATCAATTGCCGGATCAACCGAACGCGGTCCATTCCCTTTTGGTCCGGGGCCAGAAATCCCCCGGGCAACACCGCATGGCGGGTACTGGCTACAGAATTGGGATGACGCTCCGCCCCAGAGGGGCGCGGAGAT
>JADFPB010000162.1 GCA_022562515.1 Chloroflexota bacterium
CCAGGGAAGTCGCAGAGGTTTGATTCAGAGTCGGTAGTTAGTCCTCCTCTCGGCCGTCTGGTCGGCCAACGCCTCAAGGTAGTGGCGCGGGACTTCTACCTTCGGGCCGGGTGATCACTCCCGGGGCGACCGGAGGTGGGACAGAGCACGTCTTCAAGAAGCTGTTCGATCTTTTCCAGATTCTCGACGGCCCCGGCTACCCGATCGACGTGGCGAATCTCGTCCTGTTCTTGAGCTCAGGCGAGGCAAGATTCATCACCGGCGAGATGATCAACATAGACGGCGGCACGCCCCGCAAGCTATGAGCGCCGGGCAGGCCCGGCCTATGAGACGAGGTGGGCGTTGACGACGTCCATGTCCAGCTCCACGCCGAGACCGGGTCCGGTCGGCGGGATGATGTATCCGTGCTCAAAAACGAGCGGTTCCTTGAATATCGTCTTGTGCAGAGGCCCCTGGTTGGCTTCCTGTATCAGGAAATTCGGCGAGCAGGTATCGAGCTGGATAGCCGCCGCAGCGATAATCGGGCCGCAGTACATGTGGGGCGCGATCACTGCGTAGTGTGCTTCAGCGATAGCCGCAATCTTCTTCGACTCCAGAATGCCTCCGCACTGCCCTACGTCAAGCTGGATGATGCTGGCCGCCCCTTTCTCTATCACTTCCGCGAACTCGTACTTGGTTACAAGACGTTCACCGGTCGCGATCGGGATGCTGGTGTGGGCGGCAACCCTGGCCATCTCGTCGACGTTTTCCGGTGAGACGGGCTCCTCGAACCAGAACGGCTGGTACTCTTCGAGTGCATTGGCGACGCGTATTGCGCTGTAGGTGGTTAGCTGGCCGTGGGTTCCTATGCCGACTTCCATCTCGAAGCCAACGGCTTTGCGGATGCTCTCAAAGATCGCTGCCGCGTGGCCTATCTCTGACAGCGAGATGTCACGTGGGCCAGGGTGGAGAGGCGGGAACGGATCGAGCTTGCAGGCTGAATTGCCTTCTTCAAGAAGCTGCAGCGCAATCTCTCCGGCTCGTTCCGGATTCTCCTGGTACCCACGGGGCATGTATGCGTAGGCCCGCAGCTTATCGTGAAACTTCCCGCCAAGAAGGTTGTAGATGGGCTGATTTGCCGCCTTGCCGACGATGTCCCAGAGGGCGACTTCGATCGCACTCAGGACCGATGTGTAGTGAAGACTCGGGTGGCGGTAGTCGTGTCTGCTTCCGTATGCGTTCTGCCAGATTTTTTCGATATCGAACGGATTTTCGCCAATCACGAACGCCCGGCAGGTCTCATGGATCAATTCGATCTGAGATTGAAAATCTCTCCAGTCACTGTTGTTGAATGAACTCCCGGTAACTTTTTCTCCAAGACCCACAATGCCTTCGTCGGTTTCAATCTGCAGGAAAAGGAAGTACTTGCCGCCTATATACGGGGCTTCGTTCTCGACGACCATCGTTTTGACATCTGTGATTTTCAATTCTTTTGCCTTTGTGTGAGGGACCGGGATGCGAGTGCCGGTGGCATGATTACTGGCGGGGCGCTGAGACGCCGGGAGTTTATACCCGGAAATGGACGGCGCAGGTCGGCACATAGCCCTGCTGCACTCTGACAGTCGGGCAGCCAGAGTGATTGGAAGAATAGGCCCGATCCGCCACATAAGGCGTCTCATATTTCCCGATTCCGGACGTTTATCTCCCGGCAGATGTTGATTCCGTACTGGCCGGAGACACCGCGCGGTAGACTGCTGCCATACCCTCAGCACGGAGGAACTGATATGACGTTACAAGCGGGTAGTAGCTACCCGGTAGTATTTGACATCGAGTACCCCGATGGGCCTCAGAACCGACTCAAAGCTGTGTTCAGGATTATTCTCGCAATACCCATATTGATCCTCGTCAGCACAATCACCGGAGGCGCACAAAGCGGCTCTCTGATCTTTGGGCCTGCATTGATGATCATCTTCAGGCAGAAGTACCCGCGGTGGTGGTTCGACTTCAACGTGGAACTGGCTCGATTCAACGCTCGGATCGGTGCGTATCTCGCCCTGTTGCGCGAGGAGTACCCGGCGACGGATGATCGTCAGGCGGTTACGTTGAATTATGAGTATCCAGATGTTGAACGCGACCTGAACCGGTGGATGCCGCTCGTGAAATGGATCCTGGCAATCCCGCATTACATCGTGCTGGTTCTGCTCGGAATCGTTGCGATTCTGGCGATAGTTGCGGCGTGGTTCGCAATCCTGATCACGGGAAATTTCCCGCGTGGGCTGTTCGATTACGTGGTCGGCGTCGGCCGGTGGTTCTACCGGGTTCAGGCGTATGCGTTTCTCCTGACTACCGACAAGTACCCGCCGTTCTCGCTGCGTTGATTGCCGGAGAGAGCCGGGGCGGATTTTGAAATGGGCTGTTAGCTGAACGCGGTGCAGCCCGGGGTCAGGAAGAACGCGGCCGTTTGGCCTCTACCTCGCGGGCGATGATGACGCCGTCAACGGTCTTGTTCCACTGCACCTTGACCAGCACGTCCGCACCGATAAGCGAGCTCAGGCCGCCCTCGATATGCTCGATCTCCGTACTATCCGTTGTTATTACCAGGTAGAGATCGTCGCCGACCTCGAAGGTGAAATTGCTGCCATCGACTGCCACCACGTGGCCGAGCGCACTCTGGCTATCACCGCTCCCGACGAACGCTGCGACTGCGAATCCTCCGCTGGCGGTCGCAATAATCGCGACCGTTGCAACGGCCTGCCAGGCGGCGAAGAACCTCCAGGGTGCGACGGCCGGTCGGCGCACGGGATTACGGCGTGAATAAGGCCAGCGACTGGCGATCAGCCATTGCCTGATCTGGACGCGCCAGTGCCACATCGCCCAGCCGCCGGCGACGGCCGGGACCAGGGGGAAGCCGAGGGATTTGGAGACCAGGTGGAACACGATCGCGGAGAAGAACGCATAGGTGATCCAACGCTGGAATCTCAGCCAGCGCCGTTTGTGCGCCCCTGAAGTAGCGACGTGAATACCATACAGTCCGCTAATCGTCACGACGCCGAATAGCCCTGCGGCGACCCATGTGAGGCCCAGCCCGAACTTGTTCGATGACAACGTGAGGTGAATCAGCACGACTGCGGTGGCCGCCATGCTGACGTTGGCGTGCGCCCAGGCCGGCAGCGGCCGCCACACGCGCGGCCAGCGCTTCTGAAGGAAGATATACGGGCCTGCCACGAAGAGAAGGGCCAGGGCGATAAGACCGGTTGCTGTGATCATGCGGGGTGCCTCTTCATGACTGTTTCGATGCAGGGGCAACGGACCCCGGTTATGCGGTGCGCCTGGCCGGACGCAAAATACCGGCCGGCTGGCTGTTCTAAGATGCGATTCTGAGTTCGGGCGTAGCGGGTCCGTTGTTGGGGTTCACGGCATTGGCATGGAGGCCGGGTGATGTTTCGTCGGCTGGTGGTTCTCTCGATGATGGGTATTGCCGCGTTGGCGATAGCCGCGTGCGGCTCCGATTCAGGCGAAGCGCCGGTCGGCGCGGCCGCATCTGCCGAAGACGATTCGGTGGGGTCTGTGATCGTTCGGACCGGCGACACGTTTGACGTGGATTCGTTCGTTGCCGCCGGGTTCAAGAAGTCGAAGGAATTCTCGACCGAGACGGTGCCCGACGCGTCGTCGATCTGGTACGGCTTCTACAGCCAGCGCGACGTGGAGATCCGGTTCTACGGCTCGCATGAGGACGCGCTTGGCCCGGGCGCCGATTCGGCCCGGGCGGCGATCGACCGCTCGCCAAACTCCAATATCGGCGGCGGGATAATCACATCGACGGGGAACCGGACCCAGTACCACGATTATCTGATAGCCGGCAATGCCGTCGTCCTCTGCCAGACGGAAATCACGGCGTGTCAGGAACTGGCCGGGCAGCTCCCGTGACCGGCCAGCACCAGCTTGAACCTAGATGAAGATTACTGATGCAGAGGTCATCCCGGCGCAGCCGCGGGGGCCAGGCGTGGGAATCGAAATCAACGAGGCGGCGATAGAGAAGTACCGGGTTGCGTGAGCGGCCCCTGACGCCACCGACAGACCCATCGCTTACGCCGCGAGCGCTTGAGGTGATGGAGTCCGGCGTGGACTCCGGACTGCACTCAGGAGCCCAGATATACGCGTCCGTAAACGGCCGAGTGGCGGCCAATTTCGCGGTGGGAGAAGCGGCCGTTGGCGTCGCCATGAGCACCGATACCCTGGTGCCCTGGCTATCCAACAGCAAACCCCTGGCCGCAGTGGCGCTCGCGCAGTTGCAGGAGCGCGGCCTGCTGGATTTTGACGATCCGGTTACCGCTTTCATCCCCGAGTTCGGTGGCGGAGGAAAAGACGAGATAAAAGTCCGGCATATCCTCACCCATGCCCTCCCAAGGCACAAACTCAGACGTCCCCACCCCCCCCGCTCCCTCCGGCCCACGTTCAGACCCCGCCACGCTCGAGGAAAGGGTCACCCGCATCATCGAACTCATGCGCCCCACCATCCAGGCTGACGGCGGCGACCTCGAACTGGTGGACGTGAGCGAGGACGGCGATGTGGTCGTCCGGCTGCACGGAGCCTGCGTTGGCTGCCCCTCCAGCACCCTTACGCTACGAACAGGTATCGAACGAAACCTCCAGGTGCACGTTCCCGAGGTCCGCTCGGTCCGTGCCATCGAATAGTTCGACTTGACGTAACTCCATACTTGGCAGATACTTACTGCGTCTTCGCTGACCCGCAGCCCGAGCTTTCTTTCGCACGGGAAAGAAGATCTGGAACATTTGCGCACCGCTCGTGTGTTTGTACTGGCAGGAACCAGTGCGTGACATCTCGCGGATCGGGTTTGGTACCAGTTCTTTCCTCGGAACCACTCGGCCGCGCGTCGGACGAAGTGTACAATTGCGCCCCGGAGGTTCCGGGATGCAGGTCACCCCTCGGAGAGGAGTCCCAATATGTTGGTGATCACAAGAAGACAGGGAGAAGAGGTCGTCATCGGCGACCCGGCCAACCCCATCGGCATCGTCCGCGTCGCCGCTCTCAAGGGAGACCGCGTTCGGTTGGCCTTTGAGTTCCCGCGCGAGATCGACGTGCATCGCCGCGAGGTCGCCGAGCAGATCCTGGCCGAGCGGGCGCAGGGCGAGGTCGAGGTGGTCGTGCGGACGTCATCCACCGTCCACGTCGCGACCTGACCCCGTTTCCTCGCCACGGTGCCCCATTTCCCCAGGCCCTTGTGCCTGGTGATTGGACGATTCGGGCCACCCTCCTTCAACGCCATCAAACGCTGAGGGGGATCACTACTCGGGCTGGTCGCCGCTCATGTCGTAGACCCAGCCCTCAATGGCCCGGCTCGGGTTCTGCACCTCTCCATCATTGAAGAAGAGCCCGATTTCCCGCTCGGCCGCGTCCGCGCTGTCTGAGCCGTGGATCAGGTTGAAACTGTTCGAGACGCCGTAGTCACCCCGGATCGTGCCCGGCTCGGCAGTGCTGCCAAACGTCGCGCCCATCATCTTGCGTGCAATGTCGATCGCCCCAACACCCCGGACGGCCATCACGAGCACGGGCGAGGAAGTCATGAACGCGACGAGCCCCTTGTAGAACGGCCTCTCCTTGTGCGCCTCGTAGTGGACGGCGGCCAGTTCCTGCGAGATAGTCATCATCCTGCACCCGACGATGGCAAGCCCCTTATTCTCGAATCGCGAGATGATCTGCCCCATAAGCCCCCGTTGCACAGCGTCAGGCTTGAGGATAATGAGCGTGGTTTCCAAGGTTTTTCTCCCGGACGGTGGTGTAATTCGGTGGGGCCAAGCGTAGGCGGGGAAGAGGCATTAGGCACTGGGCACTAGGCATTAGGGAAGAGGGGCGGCTCTTACAGAGCCCCCTGCGCCAGCAGGCGGTCCTCTTCCCGAGCGAGGCAACACCCCTCACCACCTGGCTCGATCAACCCACGCCGCCCGTATCTGTTATCATGTCACCACCAAAGGAGATGGCCATGGCGCGCATTCTGAGTCTGGTGATGGCGGGGTTGCTGGTGTGCAGCGTGGGTTGCATGGGCGGTCGGTGGGTGGGCGAGCACAAGCCGCCGTGGCCACAGCCGCTTGAACCTGATGCGTACGCGCAGGTGCAGCCGACCGTTCAGACGCCAGGGCTTGACAGTGGGCATGTGGCGATTGCGGGCGGTCGCATCGACGACCACGGCGTCTACATCGATATTCTGATTGAGACGCGGGAGGACCCTGAGATCGAGCGTTATATGTACAGTCTCATCAACGCGAGCTATTTCGGCCACGAACCTGGTAGGTACTGGTTTATGCTGTCGCACACAACGGGCGAAGTAGTTCGCGTGGTTCCGGTAGAGCGACCGCAGTTCAAGGGGCGGTACATCCCAGCTATCCAATTCAAGTCCGGTTACTTCGACAGACTGAACGGTGCGCCCGGGCGGAGTCGATACAACATGGTGGTTTGGTACCGCACTGAAGCGCAGCTTGAACCCGGCACATACACGCTCTTCGTCCCCGACATCGAAGATGTGAACTCCAACTGGGCGCGCG